>JANNYI010000390.1:0-4957 GCA_031410015.1 Betaproteobacteria bacterium
GGGGGTGGCTGACTCTGGCGTTCGGGGGGTGGGTGCTGGGTTTTGCATCCTGTTGGGGTGGATACCGCCTCGCGCGGTGGGCCGCGGCCCGCAGGCCGGGCGGCTGAAGCCTCGCCTACGGGTGCATGTACAAAATGTGGAGGAAATAGCCATGCCGAAGCCGAAAACCGTTGCGCCTCGCCGGGTTAGGCTGTTGATTGCCACCCGCAAGGGCCTGTGGACATTGACTGGCGATGCGTCCCGCCGGACGTGGAAGCTGGCCGGACCGAGCTTCCTGGGCCATATCGTCCACCACGCCCGGCTCGACCCGCGCGACGGCAAGACGCTGCTGGCCGCCGCGCGCACCGGCCATCTCGGGCCCACGATTTTCCGCTCCACCGATGGCGGCAAGCACTGGAAGGAGGCCGCCAAGCCCCCGGCGTTTGCGCCGGACAGTGGCCGCGTGGTCGACCACACGTTTTGGTTGACACCCGGGCATGCCTCGCAGCCCGGCGTCTGGTATGCCGGCACCTCGCCGCAGGGATTGTTCCGCTCGGTCGACGGCGGCGTGACCTGGGAGGGCGTGGCCGGGTTCAACGCGCATCCGCAGCGGAAGGCCTGGTGCGGCGGCGACCAGGACGGCACGCCCGATGGCGCCAAGCTCCACTCCATCCTGATCGACCCGCGGGATGCCGCGCATATGTACATCAGCATGTCGAGCGGCGGCACGTTCGAATCGGTGGACGCCGGCGCCAACTGGACGCCGCTCAACCAGGGCGTGCGCGCCGATTTCCAGCCCGACCCCAACCTCGTGTTCGGCCACGACCCGCATTGCGTGCGCTTTGCCGGCGGCAACCCTGACCGGCTCTACCAGCAGAACCACTGCGGCCTCTTCCGGCTGGATCGACCCGCCACGCGCTGGCAGGACATCGGCACCGGCATGCCCAAGCCCGTGGGCTATGTCGGCTTCCCGATGGTCACGCATCCGCACGACGCGGACACCGCATGGATCCTGCCGATGGATGGCACCAGCGTCTGGCCGCGGGTTTCCCCGGGTGGCCGGCCGGCCGTGTTCCGCACCCGTAACGCCGGCAAGACGTGGCAGCGCCTGGCCACCGGGATGCCCAAGGCACAGGCATGGTGGACGGTGAAACGTCAGGCGATGACCGCCGACACGCATCCAAAAGTGGGCGTTTACTTCGGCACGACGCAAGGCCAGATATGGGGCAGTCGCGACGAAGGCCAGACGTGGAAGCGGCTGGCGGAGCATCTGCCGCATATCTACGCGGTCGAGGTGGCGTAAGCCCGTGGCGGTCAGGTTCACCGTGGCGATCCCCACGCCCCTGCGTTCCTATGTTGACGGGCGCGCGGAGGTGGGCATCGTGGTGGAGTCAATGGCGCCAACGCTGGCCGACGTCCTGGCGGCCCTTGACGTCGCCTACCCCGGCATCCGCTTCCGGATGGTCGATGAGGCCGGACGGGTGCGCCCGCACATCCAGATCTTCGTGAACAGCGGGATCGAGCGCAATCCTGCGGCGCTCCTGCCCCCCGGCGCGCGGATCATGCTGGTCGGCGCGTTGTCGGGCGGGTAACCGAAAAAGCGAAAAAGGGGTCAGGGTCGAATTAAAAAAGGGGTCAGGGTCGAATTGATCGAGCGGTAGCACGTGTTTTACGGGGCCATTCCGCGATCAATTCGACCCTGACCCCTTTATCGGCCTGGTGTCGAACGCACGTGCGGCGTTGCGCCGCAACATTGCATTGCGGGAACCCGTCGGAAACGGTTAAAATCGACGGGTTTGCTGTTGGGCACTTGGCACCGCAATGGAAGCCCCTCTCTCGACCAAACCGATTCGCCGGATCTTGGCGTGGCAGGCGGCAACGACGGTGGTGGCGGCGCTGCTGGCCGGACTTCTGGCCGGGATGCACGGGGCGCTGTCGGCGCTGCTGGGCGGGGTGGTCAACATCACGGCCGGGGTGGTCTACGCGGTGGTGCTGGGGGTCTCCAATCCGTCATCCGCAGGCGCTACCGTGGCGGCGGTGCTCCGGGCCGAGGCGGGCAAGATCCTCGTGATCATCCTCCAGCTCTGGCTGGTGCTGACGACCTACAAGGACCTCGTGCCGGCGGCCTTTTTCGCCACGTTCGTGATTACGGTGTTGTTGTTCAGCATGGCCTTTTTCGACCGCGACTAAACTCCTCTCCCGACGATCCCCATGGCCGGCGCATCCTACGAGACTCCCTCCGAGTACATCCAGCACCACCTCACGTTCCTGCAAAAGCCGGTCGGCGACGGGGGCTTCTGGATGGTCAACGTCGACACGATGGTCATGTCGATCCTGCTGGGCGTGCTGGGCCTGGGCTTTATCTGGCTCGCCACGCGCAAGGCCACGTCGGGCGTGCCCTCCAAGCACCAGGCGTTCGTCGAACTGTGCGTCGAGTTCGTCAACGACCAGGTCAAAGGCATTTACCACGGCGACTCCAAATGGGTGGCGCCCATCGCACTCACCGTGTTCATCTGGGTCGTGCTGATGAACTCGATGGACTTCCTGCCCGTCGACATCATGGCGTGGTTCTACGGTCTGCTGGGGCTGCACAATTGGCGCAGCGTGCCTACGTCCGACATCAACACCACGTTCGCGCTGGCGCTCACCGTGTTCGCGCTGATGATCATCTACTCGATCAAGTCGAAGGGCCTGGGCGGCTGGACGAAGGAACTGTTCGTGGCGCCGTTCGGCAACCACTTCCTGCTCTGGCCGGTCAACTTCCTGTTCCAGATCGTCGAGTACCTCAGCAAGCCGCTGTCGCACAGCCTGCGGCTCTACGGCAACATGTATGCCGGCGAAATCATCTTCCTGCTCATCGGCATGCTGGCCGCCGCCGGGCTGGCGGGCATGGGCTTCGGCATCCTGCTCAACTTGATGTGGGCGATCTTCCACATCCTGATCGTCCTGCTGCAGGCCTACATCTTCATGATGCTCACGATCGTCTATCTCGCGATGGCCGAAGAGCATCACTGATCACGCGTTCACCGTTTCTATCGTCGTCTTCGCTCACCATCACGAACCCGCAATCGAAAGGAATGCACCATGGATAAGGTACAAATGCTGTCGATGATCCAGGCCTACACCGCCGTCGGTATCGGCCTCATCATCGGCCTGGGCGCGCTTGGCGCGTGTATCGGCGTGGGCATCATGTGCTCGCGCTTCCTCGAAGGCGCCGCGCGCCAGCCGGAACTGATGCCGCAATTGCAGGCCAAGGTCTTCCTGCTGCTCGGCCTGATCGACGCGTCGTTCATCATCGGCGTCGGCCTCGCGATGTTCTTCGCGTTCGCCAACCCGCTCCTTTCCGTCGTCCCCAAGTAAGGGCGTTGCATCCGCACCCGTCCGCTACGCTCTAAGGCGCCTTCATGAATTTCAATCTGACGCTGATCATGCAGGCCGTGGCATTCACGGCCTTCATCTGGTTCTGCGCGCGTTTCATCTGGCCGCCATTGATGCGCGCCATCGAAAACCGGCAGAAGCAGATTGCCGACGGCCTGGCCGCTGGTGAACAAGGACGCCGCGAACTCGCCAGCGCCGAAAAGCGCGATGCGCAGATGCTGATCGATGCCAAGGCCCGGTCCGCGGAAATCGTGGCCATGGGCGAGAAGTTCAAGTCCGAGGCCATCGAGCAGTCGAAGATCGAAGCCAAGGCCGAGGCCGACCGCATCATCGCGGGCGCCAAGGCCGAGATCGAGCAGGAAGTGGCGCGCGCCAAGGAACAGCTGCGCGATGCCGTGGCCGATCTCGCAGTGGCCGGTGCCACCAAGATCCTGCAGAAGGACGTCGACACCAAGACTCACGCCGAACTGCTCGCGCAATTGAAGCGCCAGCTGTAAGCGCCCCCGCCATGGCCGAAATCACCACCATCGCTCGCCCGTATGCCGAGGCTGCGTTTGCCCTCGCCCGCGAAGGCAACGCGCTGCCGGTCTGGTCGGAAATGCTGCGTTTCGCCAGCACGGTCGTCGCCGATCCGCAGATGGCGCGCGCGCTGGACAACCCGCTGCTCGACGGCGCGGCCAAGGAATCGCTGCTGCTGTCCATCGCCGGCGACAGGATGAATGCGCAGGGCCGCAGCTTCCTGCACGTGCTGGTCGAAGGCGACCGGCTCGGCGTGCTGCCCGCCATCGCCGCGCAGTTCGACGCGCTGAAGGATGCCGCCGATGGCGTGGCCAAGGCGGTGATCGAAACCGCATTCCCGCTCGAGGGCACGGACCTGCAGGACATGCAGGCGGCGCTCGAGAAGCGCTTCGGCCGCAAGATCGAAGCCACGGTCGAGGTCAAACCCGAACTGATCGGCGGCGCGCGCATCACGGTGGGCGACACGGTGATCGATGCAACGGTGCAGGAACAGCTGCGCGCCATGGCCACACGACTCCGTTCCTAGACCTCCCATACAAATCCACTCATTTCTCACCTGCTACCGTGACACCGGTGCGCAACCAGCCCCGGCCGACGCGAGGAAACCATGCAACTGAACCCTTCCGAAATCAGCGAACTGATCAAGACCAAGATCCAGAACCTGGATACCGCCGCCGAAGTGCGCACGCAGGGCACGGTGGTCTCGGTTTCCGACGGCATCTGCCGCATCCATGGTCTGTCCAACGCGATGCAGGGCGAAATGCTCGAGTTTCCGAACAACACGTTCGGGCTCGCGCTGAACCTCGAGCGTGACTCGGTCGGCGCCGTGATCCTCGGCGCCTACGAAGAGATCAAGGAAGGCGACACCGTGAAGTGCACGGGGCGCATTCTCGACGTTCCCGTCGGCCCCGAGCTCATCGGCCGCGTCGTCATTTCGCTCGGCCAGCCCATCGACGGCAAGGGGCCCGTCAACGCGAAGATGCGCGACGTGATCGAGAAGGTCGCGCCGGGCGTGATCGAGCGGCAGAAGGTGTCGCAGCCGGTGCAAACCGGACTGAAGTCCATCGACGCGATGGTGCCC
>JANNYI010000391.1:0-4526 GCA_031410015.1 Betaproteobacteria bacterium
CTCGCATGCATGCGAGGCAGAAGCCTCGCCTACAGGCGTGTCGGTAAATTCGAGATGCCACTCTGCAATGAAAAAGCCCGCCAACCGGCGGGCCTTCTCATGCAACGAAGACTGCTCAGGCGTAGCGTTTGAGCTGCACCGAAAATTGCGCCAGCGGCGCGATGCCGGACGATTCGGCACGATGGCACCAGTCCTGCAGGCGGGCCAGCAGCTGTTCCGACGAGTCGGTGGAACGCTCCCACAGCGATGCCAGTTCCTGGCGCATCGCGTAGATCGTGGCCAACGGCTTGCTTTTGCCCAGCGCTTCGGCCAGGCGGGCGCGATCCAGCTCGGAGAGCGACGCCGGATCGATCAGCAGCCAATGCTTCATCCGCTTCGGCGTCGGCACATCATGCTGCGCGCCCGAGGCGGTGCGCTGCTTCAGGTTGGCAAGCTCGGTGGCACAGGCGGCCTTGAGCGTGCGGGCATAAGTGGTGGCCACGTGATAGCGATGCGTGATCACGGCCTGCAGCGTGGCCAGGTCGGGCTTGGTCTTGCCCGGCTGGAAGCGCAATTGCGGCGCCACCTTGCGCACCTTGGCGAGCTTGCAGGTTTCGAGGATGCGGATGTACATCCAGCCGATATCGAACTCGTACCACTGCGACGACAGCTTGGCCGACGTGCCGTAGGCGTGGTGATTGTTGTGCAGCTCCTCGCCGCCGATGATGATGCCCCACGGCACGATGTTGGTGGATGCGTCGGCGCTGGCGAAGTTGCGATAGCCCCAGTAGTGGCCGATGCCGTTGATGATGCCGGCGGCGGTGACGGGGATCCACATCATCTGCACGGCCCAGATCGTGGCGCCCATCGGTCCGAACAGCACGAGGTTGACGGCCAGCATGAGGCCCACACCCTGCCATGAGAATCGGGTATAGAGGTTGCGCTCGATCCAGTCGTCCGGCGTGAAGTGGCCGTAGTGTTCCAGCGTCTCGAGGTTGCGCGACTCCTCGCGATAGAGCTCGGCACCCTCCCAGAACACCTTGTTGATGCCGCGCGTCTGCGGGCTGTGCGGGTCGTCGGGCGTTTCCACCTTGGCGTGGTGCTTGCGGTGGATGGCGACCCATTCCTTGGTGACCATGCCGGTGGTGAGCCACAGCCAGAAGCGGAAGAAATGGGACACGATCGGGTGCAGGTCCAGCGCGCGGTGGGCCTGGCTGCGATGCAGAAAGATCGTGACCGAGGCGATCGTGACATGGGTCAACGCCAGCGCCACCACCAGATATCCCCACCACGGCAGGTCGATCAGACCATGCGACGCGAAGGAGAGAAAGTCGTAACTCATTGATTTTCCAATAATCATGCGCCGGTTCAGGGGCGCCGGGATGTCAGGTAATGACCAATAACCCGCTAGTTTACCCGAGTGGGATCGACGCAGGTGCCGGAGGCGCCGGAAGGCCCGCGCGCGGGCGGATCGCCACCCACGATCCGCACATCACGTCGCGGGAACGGAATTTCAATGCCTGCCGCGGAAAAGGCCGCGAGAATGCGGCGGTTGATCGAGCTCCGCAACGCCAGCTGGCCGTTTTCCGGGTCGCGCAGCCACAGGCCGAGCTCGAGGTTGATGCCGCTCTCGCCGAATCCGGCAAGGAACGCCGTCGGCGTGTTGGGCGCCTCCTGCATCACCCTCGGCTCGGTGCGCGCCGCATCTTCCATGATCGCGATGGCGCGATCGACGTCGGCGTTGAAGGCGACCTGGATCGGAATGCCGATGCGCAGCTCGCGCGTGGTCGACGAGTGGTTGAGCACCGTGGTGATCACCAGCGTTTCGTTGGGGACGATCGCCTCGACGCCGTCGAGGCTGCGCACCACCACGTAGCGCGAGGTCACGCGCGCGACGACGCCGTAGCGGCCGTCGACGGTGATGAGGTCGCCCAGGCGGATCGACTTGTCGAGCAGGATGGTGAAGCCGGCGATGTAGTTGGCGGCGAGTTTCTGCAGCCCGAGCCCGATGCCCACGGCCAGCGCTCCGCCGAAAACGGCCAGCAACGTCAGATCGAAGCCGATGGCCTGCAGCGCAAAGAGCACGCCTACGGTCAGCAACACCGCCCGGATGAACTTGGCCAGGACCGCCTTGGTGCTGGAGTCGAGCGACGTGGCATTGAGCAGCTTCTGCTCGATGAGGCCGGAGACATAGAGCGTGACGAGGAGCGTCGCGACAATGGCGAGGAACCCCTTGGCAATCGTCAGCAGCGACACCGAACTCTTGCCGATCGGCAGCACGATGTTGTCGAGCTCGTTGGCGATCTCGGGCAGCACGCCGATGAAATAGAGGATGACGAGACCCCAGATCGACAACGCGATCGCCCGCTCGGACGTCTTGACCCAGGTGCGCTCGGCAAAAAGCTTGCGCATCGCAAAGAGCAGCAAGCGGATCAACGCCAGCGCAATCAACAGCGGCATGGCCAGGTCGATGAAGAACGGCACGCCGCCGGCACGCTTGAAGGCAAAGCGGGACAGCAGCAGCAGCACGATCGCCGTCACCGAAAACACGATGCGGGCGACGCCGCCGCGAAGGTGGCGATGCGCGACCCGTGCCCTGGCGCGCGCTCGCGCTTCCAGCCATCGATCGAGCAGCCAGGCGACGCCGATGCATAGCAGCACGACCAGCATCTCGCCCAGTCCCCGGGGCGACTGCAGTGCGGTTTCGAAGCGCGAATAGTCGATCGGACTCAGCATGCGGCAGCGGTTGGCGATGGAAAAATGGAGCGTGGAATTGTAGGCGAGGCTTCAGCCTCGCGGAGGCGAGGGCGCCACGATGGCATGGGCCCCGACTGCATCAGGCCGCCCGTTCCAGCGTCGCCGCAAAGAATCCGTCGCAGCCATGCTTGTGCGGCAACAGCTTCAGCGTGGGCCCGGTGTCGAGCGCGATGCCGGCGCGGGCCAAGTCGGCCGCGACGTTGCCCAGCGTGAAGGCCGGATGCGCGGCCAGGAAGCTTTCGACGATCACCTCGTTTTCCTGCGGCAGCACGCTGCAGGTGGCGTACACCAGACGTCCGCCCGGCTTGACCAGCGTGGCCGCGCTATTGAGGATGGCAGTCTGCTTGGCCGTGAGTTCGGCGACCGAGGACTCCGGCTGGCGCCACTTGAGGTCGGGATTGCGCCGCAGCGTGCCAAACCCGGTGCACGGGGCATCGACCAGCACACGATCGATCTTGCGCGCCAGTCGCTTCACCTTGGTGTCGCGCTCGCCCGACATCAGCTGCGGCTGCACGTTGGAGAGTCCCGAGCGGGCGAGGCGGGGCGTGAGATTGGCCAGGCGCTTGGCCACCACGTCGAATGCGTAGAGGCGGCCATGCGAACGCATGAGTGCGCCGAGCAGTAACGTCTTGCCACCCGCGCCGGCGCAGAAATCGACGACCATGTCGGTGCGGCGCGGCGCGACCACGTAGCCGATCAGCTGACTGCCTTCGTCCTGCACCTCGAGGCGGCCGTCGTCCAGCCACGGATAGTGCGCCAGCGACGGCCGGCCGGTCACGCGGATGCCCAGTGGCGAGAATGGCGTGGCCGTCACGGCAAAGCCGTCATTGGTGAGCGCGGCCAGCGCCTCGTCGCGGGTGGTCTTGAGCGGATTCACGCGCAAGTCGAGCGTGGCGGGCGTGAGCCACGCGCGCGCCAGTTCCGCGCGCTCCGTCTCGCCATAGGCGGCGCCGAGGCGGGTCCACAGCCAGTCGGGAAGATCGTTGGCGACCGCGTCCTCGA
Organism: Betaproteobacteria bacterium; assembly: GCA_031410015.1. Classification (GTDB taxonomy): domain Bacteria; phylum Pseudomonadota; class Gammaproteobacteria; order Burkholderiales; family Casimicrobiaceae; genus VBCG01. The sequence goes on from JANNYI010000391.1 coordinate 3,739, forward strand.
GCGGTGTGGACAGCCGCGCCTTGAAGGCGCGCAGCCACACGGCATCGGTGTTGCTGATGGCGGGCTCGAGGTCGCGCAGCGAGCGTCCCAGTTCGCGCACCAGCACCGCGAGCACCAGTTTGCGCGGCTCGGTGGTCTCGGCCAGTGCCGTCAGCGAGCGCTGCCGTCGCAACAGTGCGAACACGACGTCGGCCACCAGCGCGCGATCCTGCTGTCCCATCTGCGGGTTGGCGCGGAAAAACGCGCGCAGGCCGTTGTCGGCCGGCGTATCGAAGCGGCGGACGCGTTCGACGGCGGCGGCGAGTACGGCGATCTGGTTGGCGCGTAGTGTCATTGGCCTGTCATTGCGGGAAAGGTGGCGGCGGGCTGCGGCGCGCCGGTGGCGGCAGCGGCCGGGGAGGCGGACGTGCCCGCCGCGGCTTCGGGTGCCGCGCGCGGCAGCGTGAGCTCGTCGCGCGCCGTGCCGGTGGCGGATTCGTCCACGCGAATGGAGTCGAGCACGACCTCGATGGTGCCACGGTCGGTGTTCGATACGCGCATCTTGACGGGAATATGGCGCAGCGAGGGTGCCAGCCAAACATAGGCGTCGGTCTTGCCGTCCTCGCTCTGGCGATGCCAGCGCTCGGCGACGATCTTGCCCTGCGGCCAATCGATGGTCTCGGTCATTTCGCGCGTCATCGTGTAGCGATGGATGCGCCGCGGGGTGCCGACGGTGAACGTGACCTTGTCGACCGTGGGCGGCGTGAAGTAGTACTGCCACATCAGCGCCAGCGGATCGAACGTGGGCA
>JANNYI010000392.1:0-9901 GCA_031410015.1 Betaproteobacteria bacterium
CGCGCTCGGCGGTAACGGCCAGCAACGACGGCATGTGGATCAGCGGCTGGAGCAGCGCGATGATGTCGGGGCGCGACGTGGGGCATTCCAGCGCCAGCGCGCCCTGTCCGACGGCGGGCAGGAATTGCTCGGGTTCGAGCAACGCGGTGATGCGATGATTCTGTTCCAGCCGGTTGAGTCCGGCAGCGGCCAGGATCATCGCGTCGTACTGGCCTTCGTCGAGCTTGCGCACCCGCGTGTTGACGTTGCCGCGCAGCATCCGGATGTTGAGGGTGGGATTCAGCTCGCGCAACTGCGCCTCGCGCCGCAGGCTGGCCGTGCCCACGATCGCGCCGGACGGCAGCGACTCGATCGACTTGTAGTTGTTGCACACCAGCGCGTCGCGCGGATCTTCTCGGACCGGCACCGCGGCGATGGTGAAGCCGTCGAACATTTCCATCGGCATGTCCTTCAGCGAGTGCACCGCCATGTCGGCGCGCCCTTCCAGCATCGCGGTTTCGATTTCCTGGATGAAGAGGCCCTTGCCGCCGATCTCCGCCAGCGGCTGGTCGAGCACACGATCGCCCTGCGTCGAGACGCCGCGCAACACTATCTCGCAGTCGGGATAGATCGCCAGCAGCCGGTCGCGGATGTATTGCGCGTGACAAAGCGACAACGCGGATTTGCGCAGCGCGATCAGGAGCTGTTTGGGAGGGGCGACGGTGGGCATGGGATGGGGGCGGCGCGAAAGCGCAGCGGAATCGACGGAAGGAAACCGCTTGCGGCGTGCCGCGGCGGGACAATGGCAAAAATTCTAGCATGGAGCGCGCGCCACGCCGGACGCGCGCCCGCGCTCAGTTCTTGACGATCCAGCGCGGCGCGGCGTGTTCCTCGTCGCGCGAAAGGTTGACGCGGTACTCGTAGCGATCGGGACGATACAGCGCCTCGAGGTATTCGACGGGGCGGCCGTCTTCGTTGCGCACGAGCCGGGTCATGCTGATCAACGCCGCGCCGACCTCCACCTTGAGCAGTTTGCCGATCTCGATGCCCGCCACCATGGCGGACAGGCGCTGCTCGGCCGAGGGGGTCGATACGCCGGCCGCGCCGAGGATCGCGATCACGGTGCGGTTGCCAAGCCCGGCTTCGGTGACGAGGTGGGCCTCCGGCTCGGGCAGGTAGCACGTGGTGTACGAAAAGGGCGACTGCGCATCGCTGCGCACGCGCACGATCTTGAGCGCGGAAGCACCCGGCGCACAGGCCAGCAACGCGGCGATCTCGCCGGACAGGGTCACCATGCCGAAGAAGAGCACCCGCACCTTGGTGTTCAACTCGAAGTCGACCACGTTCTCGAGAAAGCCCCCGAAATTGGCGCGGCTCTGCCGGCGTGGCACCGGCAGCGCGAACGTGCCCCGGCCCTGATGCCGCGCGATCAGCCGCTGCTCCTCGAGCATGCTGAGCGCCTTGCGGATGGTCACCCGCGACACGCCGAAGTCGGCGGCAAATTCCTGTTCGGTGGGCATCGGCGTCTGCGCGCTCCATTCGCCTTCGCGCAGTCGCTGCTGCACCACCGTATAGACCTGGTAGTAGCGCGGCACGAAATCCGAAATCTGGCTTTCGGCCCGCGCCTGCCGCGTGCGTTCCGTCGTGAATCGCCGTCCTGCCGCCATGCTGCCGCCTCCCCGCTCTTCAGCGCCGCACGAAAGGATTCGGAAACTCGGTATGCGTGGAGATCCACACGCTCTTCACCTCGAGATATTCGCGCATGCCCGCGATGCCGCCCTCTCGTCCCATCCCGCTCATCTTGAAGCCGCCGAACGGCGACGTGGTGCTCGTCATCCGGTAGTTGTTGACCCAGACGGTGCCCGCGCGAATGCGGTCCGCCATCGTCAAGGCCCGCCGTAGCGATCCGGTCCAGACACCCGCGGCGAGGCCGAACTGCGTGTCGTTGGCGATGCGGATCGCATCTTCCTCGGTGTCGAAGCGGATGACGGACAGCACCGGGCCGAACACCTCCTCCTGCGCGATGCGCATATGATTCTGCACATCGACGAAGATGGTCGGCTGGAAGAAGAGCCCGTTGGGCCACCCCGGCACCGACGCGGGCTCGCCGCCGGCGACGAGGCGCGCGCCATCCGCCTTGGCGATCGCGACATACGACTTGATCTTTTCCAGTTGCGGCCGCGTGGAGATCGGCGCGATCTGTGTCGCGGCGTCGGACGGATGCCCGAAGCGCACGTCCTTGATGAAGTCGAGCAGCTTGGCGACGAAGACATCGTGGATCGAGCTTTGCACCAGCAGCCGCGAGCCGGCCACGCAGGTCTGTCCCGATGCCGCAAAGATGCCTGCCACCGCGCCCTTGACCGCCTGGTCGAGGTCTGCGTCGTCGAACACGATGTTGGGCGACTTGCCGCCCAGCTCCATCGTGACGCGCTTCATGTGGCGCGCCGCCTTTTCGTTGATCATGCGGCCGGCTTCGGGGCCGCCGGTGAAGGCGATGCGATCCACGCGAGGATGGCTGATCAGCGCGTCGCCCACTTCGGCGCCGTAGCCGGTGACGACATTGACCACGCCTGGCGGGAAGCCGGCCGCTGCGACGAGCTTGGCGAACTCGAGCGTGGACGCCGACGTGAACTCGGAAGGCTTCAGCACCACCGTGTTGCCCGCAGCCAGCGCGGGTGCCAGCTTGAGGCTCATCAGTGGCAGCGGCGAGTTCCACGGCATGATGCACACGACCACGCCGACCGCCTCGTACTTCGTGTAGTTGAAGACCCCGGGCTTGTCGGACGGAATGACGGCACCTTCCATCTTGTCGGCCAGTCCGCCGTAGTAGTAGTAATAGTTGGACATGTACTTCATCTGCATGTTGAGCTCGGCCAGCAGCTTGCCGTTGTCCTTCATCTCCACGCGTGCCAGCCATTCGGCGTTGGCGGCGATCAGGTCGCCCAGCTTGCGCAGCAACGCGCCGCGCTGGCCCGGCAGCAGTGCCGGCCACGCGCCTGTCGTAAAGGCGCGATGTGCGGCCGCCACGGCGCGGTCGGCGTCGGCGGCGCGGCCGCGTGGTATTTGAGCCCACACCTCGCCCGATACCGGGTCGCTCGTATCGAACCACTCGCCTGCGGCCGCGTCGACGTAGGCGCCATCGACGTAGAGGCCGTAGCGGCGCCAGCCTTCGGCCGTGCGCGGTGTCGGCGCGATGGCGTTGTTGTCGGGATCAAGCGATAGTGCGGTTGCGACGTCCATGGAACCCTTGTGCCGGCGATTGCGCGCTCGGTGCCGTGCACCGAAACGAGGTCCGGAATTGGTGCTGAAATTGGTATTATCATACTATCATCAGTACCAATTGATGTGTATAGTCGGCAGCGTGCCGGATTGCCGTTAACCTTGCGCATCCGTAGGCCGTCGTCGCGTGGGTCCGGTCATTCGCCGCGCAACCGGCGCACGCTGCTGCGCACCCGCCCCGCTGGCCCCAACCTCACGACCTGGAGACGCCGACCATGTACCCATCGAAACTGAAAACACTTGCAATGGCCGCGCTGGCCGGGACCTCGCTTCTCGGCACCGGTGCGCTCGCCGCGCGCGACCTCATGGTCGTCGGCTTCGGTGGCGGGTTTCAGGACAATGCCCGCACCGCGCTGTTCCAGGGCTATGCCAAGGCCACCAACCAAAAAGTGATGGACGACGTCTACAACGGCGAGATGGCCAAGGTGTATTCGATGGTCAAGGCCGGCGACGTCACCTACGACGTGATCATGGTCGAGGCGCCCGAACTCGTGCGCGGCTGCGAAGACGGCATCTTCGAGAAGATCGACTGGACGGTGGTGAAGAAGGACAAGTTCATTCCCGGCGCCACGTCGACCTGCGGCGCGGGCTCGGTGTTGTGGGGCGTGTCGCTGTTCTACGACTCGACCAAGGTCAAGGACGGTCCGGACTCGTACGCGAAACTGTGGGACCTCAAGACGTATCCGGGCAAGCGCACGCTGCGCTACGGCCCCAAGATAACGATGGAAATCGCGTTGCTGGCCGACGGCGTCGCGCCGGCCGATGTGTACAAGGTGCTGGCCACACCGGCCGGCCAGAAGCGTGCGTTCGACAAGCTGGACCAGATCAAGTCGCAGATCGTCTGGTGGAAGTCGGGCGCGCAGCCGGTGCAGCTGGTCGGCAGCGGCGAAGTGGCGTACGCAGTCGGCTTCACGGGCCGCGTGGTGCGCGCGAACGAAGGCGGCGCCAAGTATCCGCTGCTGTGGAAGACGCTGCTCTATTCGGTGGATTCGTGGGCCGTGGTCAAGGGTTCGCCCAACGCCAAGGAGGGCATGAAGATGATCGAATGGATCACCGACACGAAGCCGCTGCTGGCATTGGCCGAAACCTGGGCTGTGTCGCCGGCCAACGCCGAAGCGGCCGCCAACCCCAAGCTGCGCGAGAAGAACCCCGGCATGCTGTCCGCGCACGTGAACGACGGGCTCTTCATCAATACGGAATTCTGGGTCGCCAACGGCGACGACCTCGAAGCTCGGTTCAACGCCTGGGCCGCCAAGTAGCGAGGTGCCGGCGCGGCCATGATGACGAGGAACAATCTCTTCGCGGGCGCCCTGGTCGCCCCGCTGTTCCTCCTCGTGGTCGCGAGCTTCATCCTCCCGCTGCTTTTCACGCTCTACACCGCCGTCGCCAACCCCGAAGTCCGCGCCACGCTGCCCCGCACCGCGGCGGCGTTGCGCGCGTGGGACGGCGCGGGCCTGCCGCCCGACGAGGCATTTGCGGCCATCGCCCGGGAGCTTTCCGATGCGCAGGAAGGCCAGACCATCGGCCAATTGTCGCGGCGCCTCAATTTCGAACAACCCGGATTGCGCGCGCTGCTGCTCAAGACCGCGCGCGCCGGATCACGCCTCGCGCCGCCGTGGCGCGAAGCGCTGCTTGAGCTGGACGCGCGGTGGGGCGAGCCGCAACTGTGGCAGATGATCCGCCGCAACACCTCCACGCTGACACCGCTCTTCGTGCTGCGCTCGCTCGACTTCACATTGGCGACGGACGGCAGCGTTGCGCACGCCGCGCCGGAGGACACCGTCTTCCGGTCGCTCTTCGTGCGCACCTTCGAGATCAGCTTCTGGGTGACGGTGCTGTGCGTGGTGCTGGGCTATCCGGTGGCGTACACGATCTCCACGCTGTCGCAGCGCTGGGCCAACATCGCGATGGCGCTGGTGCTGGTGCCGTTCTGGACATCGATCCTGGTGCGCACCACCGCTTGGTTCATCCTGCTGCAGCGCGAAGGCCCGGTCAATGCGCTGCTGCAGGCCATGCACATCACCGATGCGCCGATCGCGATGATCTTCACGCGCTTCGCCGTCTACGTCGCGATGGTGCACGTGCTGCTGCCGTTCGTGGTCCTGCCGCTGTACAGCGTGATGAAAGGCATCGATCCCGTGTACATGCGGGCCGCGGCATCGCTGGGTGCCCCCGGCTGGAAGCGCTTCCTGCGCGTCTACCTGCCGATGACGATGCCCGGTGTCGCGGCCGGCGCGCTGATGGTGTTCATGCTGGCGGTGGGCTTCTACATCACGCCGGCGCTGGTCGGCGGCCCGGACGACCAGATGATCAGCTACTTCATCGCGTTCTACACCAACAACACGATCAACTGGGGCATGGCGGCGGCGCTGGCCACGCTGCTGCTGATTGCCACCGGAATGCTCGTCGCGGTGGCGCGGTATCTCGTGCCCGGCTTCCGCGCGGGGAACCTCAAACTGTGAGCGCGCCGGTGCCGCGCGAGCAGCGGACCACGCGCTTCCTGCTGCGGTCGACGACGATCGTGATCCTGCTGTTCCTGATGGCACCGATCGTCGTGGTCTTTCCGCTGTCCCTGTCCTCCGGCGAGCTGCTGACGCTGCCCACGCCGGGGTATTCGTGGCGCTGGTACGACGACTTCTTCAACAGCAGCAAGTGGCTGCTGGCTACGCGCAACAGCTTCGTCGTCGGCATCGCCACCGCGATCCTGGCAACCGCGCTCGGCACGCTGGCCGCGCTCGGCATCTACCTCGGCCACTTCCGCGGCAAGGCGTTGCTGGTGGCGATGCTGTCCACGCCGATGGTGGTCCCGGTCGTCGTCACGGCGGCGGCGGTCTACTTCGCCTTTTCCATCGTCGGTCTCAACAACTCGCTGGCGGGACTGATCCTCGCGCATACGGTGCTGAGCGTGCCGTATGTGCTGATCACGGTGCTGGCCACGCTGCAGACCTTCGACCGCAACCTGCTCAAGGCCGCCGCCACGCTTGGCGCGCCGCCCCACGTCGCCTTCCATCGCATCGTGCTGCCGCTGATTGCGCCCGGCGTTGCCACCGGCGCGCTGTTCGCGTTCGCCACGTCGTTCGACGAGCTGGTCGTGGCGCTCTTCGTGGCCGGCCCCGAGCAGTTCACGCTGCCCCGCCAGATGTATGCCGGCCTGCGCGAATTTCTGAGCCCCACCATTGCCGCGGCCGCCGTGCTGCTGATCCTGTGCTCGCTGTTGCTGCTGGGCGTGAACGAGTACATCCGCGCGCGTTCCGCGGGCCGGTCCGCGCCGATTGCCGATCCGGCTGAACCCAACTGAGCCCAACTGAGCCCAACTGAGCCCAATTGAGCCCAACCGAGCCACACTTGCAACCCCTGCGCCAATCCGCACGCGAGCCGCAATTCATGCCTCTCTTTGCCCGATGCCAATGACGGCTTCGATCGTCACCTTCGACCAGGTCACCAAGACCTACGACGGCAGGACGCTGGTCGTGAAAGCGCTCGACCTCGAGCTTCGGCGCGGCGAATTCCTGACGCTGCTCGGACCCTCGGGCTCGGGCAAGACGACCACGCTGATGATGCTGGCGGGATTCGAGGAGCCGACCAGCGGCATCATCACGCTCGAGGGCCGCCGGCTCAATAACGTGCCTGCGCACCGGCGGGGCATCGGCATGGTGTTCCAGAACTATGCGCTGTTTCCGCACCTGACCGTCGCGCAGAATCTCGCGTTTCCGCTGGAGATGCATGGCCATGCCAAAGCCGAGATCCCAAAGCGCGTGCAGCGGGCGCTGGAGATGGTGCGGCTCGGCCATCTGGGCGACCGCAAGCCGGCGCAGCTCTCCGGCGGGCAGCAGCAGCGCGTGGCCGTGGCGCGTGCGTTGATCTACGAGCCGAAGCTGGTGCTGATGGACGAGCCGCTGGGCGCGCTGGACAAGCAGCTGCGCGAGCAGATGCAGCTCGAGATCAAGCACCTGCACGAGGAACTCGGCGTCACCGTGGTCTACGTCACGCACGATCAGTCGGAGGCGCTGACGATGTCGGACCGCATCGCCGTGTTCCATCACGGTGTGATCCAGCAGCTGGCCACGCCCGACGAACTGTACGAGCGCCCTGCCAATGCGTTTGTGGCGTCGTTCATCGGCGAGAACAATCGTCTCGACGGCACGGTGGCGAGCCGGGATGGCGCGTGGTGCCGCGTACGCACTGCCGATGGCGCCGAGGTCGCCGCCAGGATCGTCGCCGATGCCGCCGTCGGCGCACCCGTGGTGCTGTCGGTGCGGCCCGAGAATGTGCTGCTGGGCGATCACGGCGACGGGGCCAATCGCTTCGGCGCGCGCGTCGAGGAGGTGATCTACCTCGGCGATCACTGCAAGGTGCGACTGTCCCTTCTCGGCAGCCACGATTTCATCGTGAAGGTGGGCAGCGGCGAGGCCGCGCGGGTGCAGCGCGGCGCGGACGTCACCGTGTCGTGGCGCGCGGAGTCGTGCCTGGCGCTGCCGCCGCAGGACGCGGCGTGACGATTTCGTCAGCGCTCTTCACGCGCTGATCCTGACGCGCGTCACGCGCGGTTGTGTGCCGCGTCAATCGCCGACAAGGCGACGGCGCGCCTCGGCCAGCAGTGTGGACGGCACTTCCTGCGCAATCAGCACTACCACGCCGTCGCCGAGTTCCGCTGGCAACGCGCCCAGCGGGGCCGGCGCGCTGAAGAGATGCATCACCGCATGCAGCGCGCGGGTCTCGCCGTCGGCCATCCGCACGGCGCCCTTCATCCGCAGCAGCCGGTCGCCGAACGCGCGCTGCATCCAGTGCACCCACTCGGCATAGCGCGGCCACGACAGCGGCGCGGGCAGGCGGATTGCCAGCGACACGATGCGCTGGTCCGTCAGGTGATTGTGCGTGTGGTGGTCCTCCGCGCCGTGCGCATGGCCGCGATGCGCGTCGGTTTCCCGCGCCGCAGCGGCCAGCAGGCGCAGCGCCTGCGGCGCCTGCGCATCGACCAGCACCTTCGCAGCGGAAATCGCGCCGGCCACGGCAGCCACGCGGGCAGCGTGCGGATTGCGCGATGCAAGCGCCACGTCGAGCCGCGCCAGCGTCGCCGCATCGGCAATGTCGCCTTTCGCCACCAGCAGCGTGTCGGCCATCGCCACCTGCCGCCGCGCTTCGGCGAATCGCGCGAGTTGCACCTCGCCATGCACGGCATCGACCACGGTGACGATGCTGCCGAGCCGGTAGTGCCGCGCAATGGCGCTGTCGAGCGCCAGTGTCGCGGCGATCGGACCGGGATCGGCCACGCCGGTCGTCTCGATCACGACCCGCGCGAACGGCGGCAGGTCGCCACGCTCGCGGCGAAAGTGCAGGCTCTCCAGCGTTTCCTGCAGCGAGTTGCCCAGCGCGCAGCACAGGCATCCCGAGTCGAGCAGCACGACACCCTCCTCGCTGCCGCGATCCACGAGGACATGGTCGAGTCCCACCTCCCCCAGTTCGTTGATGATGACGGCCGTATCGGCGAGCGCGGGATCCCGCAGCAGCCGCGACAACAGCGTGGTCTTGCCGCTGCCGAGGTAGCCGGTCAGGACGTGGACCGGCCGCGGCGCGCGCGATTCAGGCATGGCCCGGCAACTGCGGAAACGGACGCGCACGCTCCAGCGCGCGACTGGCGCGCAGGACCGTTGCTTCGGCAAAGCGGGCGCCGACGAGTTGCAGTGCAACGGGAAGGCCATCGGCGGCGAGACCGCACGGGACGCTCGCTGCGGGCTGCTGCGTCCAGTTGAACGGATAGGCATACGGCGACCAGTCGAGCCACGACGTCATGGACTGGCCCGCCGGATAGTCCACCCCCGCGGCAATCGCGGTCGTGGGCATCTGCGGTGTGGCGAGAAGATCGTACTGCGTGTGGAAGACGCCCATCGTCGTGCCGTCGCGCAGCCGTGCGGCAATCGCGTCGAGCAGGCGATTGGCGTCGATGCCGAGCCCCGCCTGCGCAATGGCCGCGAAGCCGGGGTCGAGCAACGCCCGCTGCGCCTCAGGGATCCGGCGATAGATCTGCGCCATGCTCACCGCCCACAGCACCTCGAAATGCGCGCGCGGTGTCGGCAGGGGCGGCGCGATCTCCGTCACGATCGCGCCGCGTTCGGCAAGCACATTCACCGCGTCCCGCGCCAGCCGCGCCACGCCCGCCTCCGGCACGGCACCGCAAAGCGAGGGACACCAGGCGATGCGCAATCCGCGCACGCCATCGTCCAGTCCCGCGCAATGATCGACCGGGTCGTAAGGCAGCGCCAGCGCATCGCGTGCATCGGGACGGGTGATGCAATTGAGCATCAGCGCGGCATCGTGCACGCTGCGCGTCAGCGGGCCGTAGTGGCCAAGCGCGAGTCGTCCGGGCGGATAGGCGGGCACTCGGCCGAAGGTGGCCTTGAATCCGTAGACGCCGCAGAACGCCGCAGGAATGCGGATCGAGCCTGCGCCGTCGGACCCGAGGTGCAGCACGCCCATGCCGGTGGCCGCGGCGATGGCCGCGCCGCCGCTGCTGCCGCCGCACGTGCGTCGCGGATCCCACGGATTGCGACTCACGCCGCCCAGCGGACTGTCGGTGACGCCCTTCCAGCCGAATTCGCACCTGGCGGTCTTGCCGAGCAGCACCGCGCCGTCTTCCGCAAGCCGC
>JANNYI010000393.1:0-6610 GCA_031410015.1 Betaproteobacteria bacterium
GTGGCAGTGAAAGGCCCAGTCGCCTTCCTCGTCGGCCAGGAAGTCGATCTGGCGCATCTGGCCGACCGCGATATCCGCGGTCACTTCCGGCCAACGGCTTCCCTTCGGAGTCGGACCACCATCGGTACCGGTGACTTCGAACTCGTGGCCATGCAGGTGGATGGGATGGTTCGTCATGGTCAGGTTGCCGATGCGGATGCGCACCTTGTCATTTTTCCGAACCACAAGGGGATCGATGCCCGGAAAGAGGCGGCTGTTCCACGTCCACAAGTTGAAGTCGAGCATCGTCATGATCTTGGGCGTGAAAGCACCCGGATCGATGTCGTAGGCATTAAGCAGGAAGCAGAAATCGCGATCCACATTATCGATGAGTGGATGCTTCGCTTTGGGATGCGTGACCCAGAACCCCATCATCCCCATGGCCATCTGCACCATTTCGTCCGCATGTGGGTGGTACATGAACGTACCCGGTCGCCGGGCCACAAACTCGTAGACAAAGGTCTTGCCGACCGGGATCTGCGGCTGGTTGAGTCCCCCGACGCCGTCCATCCCATTGGGCAGGCGCTGGCCATGCCAGTGGATCGTCGTGTGCTCGGGTAGTTTGTTGGTGACGAAGATCCGGACGCGATCGCCTTCCACGACTTCGATCGTGGGGCCGGGACTCTGCCCGTTGTAGCCCCACAAGTGAGCCTTCATGCCCGGCGCCATCTCGCGCACCACCGGCTCGGCGATCAAGTGGAATTCCTTCACGCCGTTGTTCATGCGCCACGGCAGCGTCCAGCCGTTGAGGGTGACCACCGGGTTGTAGGGGCGGCCATTGGGCGGCTGCAGGGGCGCCTGCGTGTTGGCGTTGGTCATCAGCGGTGCCTCCGGGACCGCGGCCAAGGCCGCCTTGGAGACTGCTGCGGCACCAAGCAGCGTGGCGCCACCAGCGAGGAAATTACGTCGATTCATCTTGGCATCCATGGTGGTCAGTGGCCTCCGGGCGCCGCGGCGCCCTTCATCATGGCGGCAGGCACGGACATGCCGCCTGCGGGAGAAGTGCCGCTCAGCGCGAGCTGCAGGTCGGTCTCGGCCATCCAGAAATCGCGCAGCGTGTCGATGGCGGCGTTGACGCTGGCGATCTGCTCGCGCGCATCGGCCAGCAGCTCGAACACGCCGATCAGCATGCCGTTGTAGCGCAGCAGGTTTTCGTCGGCAATGCGCTTGCGCAGCGGCACGATCTCTTCGCGATAGTGGCGTGCGAGGTCGTGGGTGGTGCGATAGGTCTGATAGTTCACCCGCACCTCCGATTGCGCGGCAAGTGCGGCCGCCTGCACCCGGTACACGCTTTGCATGTAAGTGGCCTCGGCCCGTGCGAGCCTGGCGTCGCCCCAATCGAACAATGGAATTTCGATCTCGATCTCGTACCCATTCTGCCGCTTCTCGCCGGTGTTGCTCTCGTTGGTGTAGCCGACTTCGAGGACATTGATGAAGCGTGTGGCCCTGGTCAGGCCAAGGTTGGCTGCCATGGCTTCATTGCTGCGCTTCGCCATCAGCACATCCAGCCGGCGGTCCATCGCCAACCGCTCGGCGTCGGCGGGGTCGATGGTGACTGGCGGCAGCTCCGGCAATCGCTCCGGCAAGCGATAGCCAAGGTCCGCCCCGGACACGCCCAGCAAACGTGTCAGTCGTTCCCGCTCGACGATCACGGCAAGTCGGGCGCGGGCAAGCTGGCTGGTGGCGTCGGCATAGAACACCTGCTCCCGCATCTGTTCCAGTTTGTTGAAGTTGCCGACCTTGGCCATGCGCGCGGCGAGTTCGGCGCCGGCCTCCGCTGCAAGCTTGACCTGTTCGAAATACTTGACCGATTCCTGCGCGGCCACGGCGGCATACCACGCGCGGCGTGTGGCACCTGCGTGCGCCACGATCTCGCCGGCAACTTGCAGCCTGGTCGCTTCGTACTGGCGCCCCGCGACCTCTTGCGCCAGTGGCAGGGTCACGAGCGACAGCACATTGACCATGAGGAGCCGATCGATGGTCGTGACGTCGCTGTTGCGCTTGTTGCCGAACGCAAAGCGCGGATTGGGGATCCGCCCGGCCTGGACCAGGTCGCTTTCGCTGATGCCGAGTTCGGCAAGACTTGCCTTCACTCCGGCGTTGTTCAGCAATGCGATCTGCACCGCATCGTCGACCGTGATTGGTTGCGCGAGCAGCGCTCGTGCCGTGCTTGCGATTGCCGCAGGGTCGGCATCGATCTTCGGCAAGGTTGCATCCTTGCCGATGCGATCCCGGACGAGATCCTGCACTTTGCCCACGCCGCCATCCGGCGACATCGTGGCGCAGGCGCCGAGGCCGAGGACCATGATGAGCAGGCCCGCGCTGCGCAGATGGTGCAGGCTTGAGTGGCACTTCGAAGCAGGCGTCATCGCGGCTTCTCCTGGGTGCCCGCGGGCGCCGGACCTGGATTCGAGGTTGCCCCCGTCGCTGCGCCGGGCCTGGCTACGGCCGCAGGGTTGGTGTCGCGCGCCATCTGCCCCATCGGCCCGCCGATGGCCGCTGCGTCATCGTTGGCCCGCTTCCATGGAATGGGTTCGACGTCCACATACGCGCGGTAGCCGGCGAAGGCCGACTGGTACTGCAGCGACAAGCGAGTGCTCGGTGGCGCGGGAGCAGCCGGGGTCTGGGCAAGTACCGCCGTGGACAAGCCTGCGATTGCGCACGCCAGAAGGCATGAATGCTTCATCGGATGTACCCCGAACGTTGATCCAGCAGGGGGCGCATCAAGCGCCCACTTGACCCGGAGAAGGTGCGTATGGAAACGCACGCGCCTCGCGGGCACGTCAGTTCGAAGCCGACCTGGGTCGGCTGGCTAGACGCTGCGGGTTCGGGGAGGGCGGAAGAGGCCGTCGCCGGCGCGCGAAGCCACGGCCGGATCGACAGTCGAGGACACCCGCAAGGGGGTATCCGGAGGGAAAACCGATGGCATTGTGGCCGGTACCGGCGCGGCCGCCGAACAACATTCATTGCAGGTCTTGCATTTGCCGGCGGCGCCCTGGGCCGCGTGGGAACCTGACTCGGCCGTGGCGTCGGGGACGGCGCTGGCCGCAGGCGCCTCGTGGTCCGGCGCGTCGTGGTGGTGATCGCCACCATGCGCGCCATTGTGCCCATGCGGTGCCACTGCCGTGTTCGATTCGTGATGCGACGCGGCCGCGCAAAGCAGGCCGGTCGCGCCCCACGCTGCCTGGAACGGCACCGTGAGTAGCAATACCAGCATGACCAAGCGTCGAAGTCGAATCACCGCGCCATCCTATCAGAACAAGGGCCTGTGACCCAGACAGCGCCGGCGTGTCCAAGTTCCACGGCTGCCGGAACGCTTTGGTGGATCAATGTTTCAGATTTCGAACCGTGCCGCGAGGCCGGCCTACTTCAGTTGCAACCGTCGATCCAACGACACTGCGCCACCGCCACGCCCGACCAGGTAGAGCAGCAGCACCGCCCACGACAGATGCGTGGGCCACGCTTCGGGATAGACGAAGACCTGGATCACCGCCGTCATGCCCAGCAATGCCAGCGCGGACAGGCGCGTGCACAAACCCAGCACGAGCAGCACCGGAAACAGGTGCTCGGCGTAGGCGGCGAGGTGCGCCGCGATCTCCGGCGGGATCAGTGGCACTTTGTATTCGTCGCGGAACAGCGAATAGGCACTGTCGGTGACGGTGAGCCAGCCGTCGACCTTGGTGCGTCCGGACAGGAAGAAGATCCCGGCCAGGCTGAACCGCGCCCCCAGCGCCAGCAACGAATCGCCGATCATGCGCGTCAAGGCGTCGGCGCAGCGGTTCCACCAGGGAAGCAGTCCTTGCGCCGGGCTGGCGCGAGCCGCAGACAGTTCTTTGTTCATGGATTGGTCTTCTCGGGCAGTTCGTTGGGGAAGGAAAGCTGCGAGAACGTACCCGCCCGCAGCGTGACGGCCATCAATTGCGCCAGATCAGCGTGCGGATCGATCTCGAGCGCGGCGGCGGCGGCAGCCGCAACGGTGGCGCCGTGAGCACAGGCGTCGAGAAAGGCACACCCTGCTGCGGTCATGCCCACCCATTCAACCTGCGCCAGCGGACGCGTGATCAACGCGCCTTCGCCATGCCAGGCGATTTCCGGCGCGTCGTTGTCTGCGTCGCCGTCGCCCATGGCCGAGGTCGAGCTTCGATTGCGCGCCCAGATCGTCATGATCGGCGCTTCCGCGAACCATGCCCAGCGTGCCGCCGGATGCGGCTGCAGGACCGCTGCAGCGAGCTCGTCGGTCGTGAGGCGCGCCACGGCGGCGGCCGCCACCGGCGCGGCGTCGGCAGCGATGTGCGCTTCGGTCCAGCAGCGGTCGAGGCGGGCCACGTCGGCCAGGTAGGCAAGCTCCCTGGCGGGCTCGAAGCCGGCCAGGAATTCCGCGAAACCTCGACCATGGTCAAGTAACGACGGATGCAGGGGCAGGTGGGCGCGGGAGTAAATGGCCGCGGCCGCGCGGAACCACTCCTCACCCACCAGCCGTGCCACGGCCGGATAGTTGGCCTGCAGCGCGTCGATGCAGCCCGTCATCACCGTATTGCGATAGATGGCAAATCCCGGCTGCCGCGCCAGCGCCGCGATCTGCGACGAGTGCGGGACGACATCGGCCGGCGCCATCAGCGCGTCGGCAAAATCGTCCTGGAACGACTGCAAGCCGCTGCGGACTCCGCGCACCATGTCCATCAGGCAGCCCGTCGTTCGGCAGTATGCATGACGCCCTCGGCGCGCTGACGTTCTGCCAACAGCGCATCGAACGAAGGAACATTGCCATCGCGCTCGACCAGCGTCGGGCGAGGCCCCACTCGCGCGAGCAGGCGCTCATACAGGCGCCACACTTCGGGTGCGACCGGCGCGTCGTGCGAATCGACCAGCAGCGCCTCGCCCAGCGCTGGATCGGTCGAATGCCCGGCGAGATGAATCTCGTCGATGGATTCCCCGGGAAACGCGTCGATGTACGCGTCGGCGTCGAAGCCCAGATTGCGCGCGCTGACGAAGACGTTGTTGACATCGAGCAGCAGGCCGCAGCCGCTGCGTCGCGCCAGCTCGGTCAGGAATGTGATTTCATCATGGTCGTGACCGTCGATCTGCAGATAGTGCGACGGATTCTCGATGGCGACGCGCCGGCGTAGTGACTGCTGCATGCGGTCGATGTTGTCGACCAGGCGGCTGAGCGCCTCGTTGGTGCGTGGAAACGGGAGGAGGTCCGGGCGGTAAACCCCACGCCAGGCGGACCAGGCGAGGTGCTCCGACACCAGAGCCGGCTCGAAGCGCTCGACCAGCGCGGCCAGCCGTTGCAGGTGGGCGGCATCGGGCGCGGCATCGGCTGCAAGTGAGAGGCCTACGCCGTGCAGGGAAACCGGGTGCCGCGCGCGAACCGCCTCCAGCCATGCCAGCCGCGGCCCGCCGTCCACCATGTAGTTCTCCGGGTGAACTTCGAGCCACAGGCCGTCTGCGGGGGCGGCCACCGCCTCGTCGTAGTGCTGAGGCTTCAGGCTCACTCCCGCGGAGCGGACCTCGATCACGGCTTGCGTCCGGCAGAGGTTGTGCGCTCAGGCCTTGATCGGCGTGAGCGAGCCCGTGCCTTTGGGCGTCTTCATCGTGGCGCACGTGCCCTTGGCGACCTGCTTCCACGCGTTGCCCTGGTAATCGGTCTTCGACGTGCCGGCGCAGGTGGTTCCGGGGCCGGCGGCGCAATCGTTCTTGCCGGCGAGCGAGACGCCGTAGCATTTTTCCATCTCGGCCGCGCCCATCTTGCCGGCGTCCTTCATCTTGTCATCGGCCGCCATGGCGGCGCCGGAGGCGAGGGCGGAAAGGGCGAAGGCAGCGACGGCATAGGCATTGCGATTCATGGTGATGGCTCCTGTGGGGGTTCGGGAAACACCGTGCCGGACCATCCGGCTCACGGCACGGTATGTATGCTTATTCGTTACCGCGGGTCGAAATCTTACAGGTATCGCGCATCGGCGATGCCGCGCCGGTGGTCCGGGCCGGTCTGGTGCCTCCGGCGAAGCCATCCGCTTTCGCCCCGATTCGCCGGCGTGGGCCGATGCCGATCGCCGTGATGTATTGTGGTGCTCGCAGATGGCCCCGAGCGTGGCCCTCCATTTCCCGCCCCCCAATCCGCCCCGGCGCCCCCATGAACATCGAAAGCTTCAACGACCTGCTGCTCGCCGCCCGGGCGCAGCCCCAACCGCAGCGCCTGCTGTTCGTGTTTGTCGGCGCCGAATTGCCCGAAGGCAGCAGCGCCGAGCAGCGCGCGCGGTTCGAAGTGGGCGCCGGCGGCGCGTTGGCGCCACTGATGTGTGTCGACAAGGCGCCGGGGGAGCTGACCACGTTCGCGGCACTCGTCGAGGAGTCGCGCGCGGCGGGGCCGGAGTGGGCCCTCGTGTTTGTGGCCGCGTTGGCCGGGAAGGGTGGCCGCGCCCCCACCAGCAAGGATGCCGAGCTGCCGCTGGAGCAGATGGTCGATGCCATCAAGGCGGGCAAGCATGGCGCATACATTCCGTTCGACCGTCTCGGCCAGCCGGTCCGCCTCGAATGACGCAACGGGTACAGCCGGCACGGCAGCCGGTGC
>JANNYI010000394.1:0-6340 GCA_031410015.1 Betaproteobacteria bacterium
TTCTCGTGGCCTTCGGGCTGATCGTGCCGCTGCTCTTTGCGTGCGTGGGCATCGTGGTGGCGCGACTGGTGGGACTGTCGGATGGCGGCACCGCGCTGCTGGCGACGATGGCGGCCAGCGCGTCCTATATCGCCGCGCCCACCGCGATGCGCATTGCCGTGCCGGAGGCCAATCCGGCGCTGTCCATCGGTGCTGCGCTGGGCATCACCTTTCCGTTCAACATCACCGTGGGCATCCCGCTCTATCTGCAACTTGCGCAAGCCGTGAGGTTCTAGGATGCAAACCCATTCGAGGAAGCTGCTGGTGGTGATCTGCGAGGCGGCGCTTGAAAAATCGCTGATCGACGACATCGCCATGCTGGGCGCGGCCGGTTACACGATCGCAGACGTCCGGGGTGGCGGCCGCGGCGGAACCCGCGATGGCACATGGGAGGCGGATCGCTCGATCGAGATGAAGGTGATCTGCGAGGGCGCTGTTGCCGAGCGCATTGCCGCCCACGTGCTGGCAACCTATGGCAAGCACTATGCGGTGACGCTGTATCTGGACGACGTGAGCGTGCTGCGGCCGGAGAAATTCTAGCGGCGGGTCCTAGGCGGCGGCGAGAAGCCCACGCTTGGCCAGCAGCGGCTCGACGCGCGCGTCGCGGCCGCGAAATGCGCGATAGGCTTCCGCCGGATCGCGTGAGCCGCCGGCGGAATACACGTACTTGAGAAGCCGCGCGGCGAGCGCCGGGTCGAACGGATCGCCGGACTCGACGAACGCGTCGTAGCCGTCGGCGTCGAGCACTTCCGCCCACATGTAGACGTAGTAGCCCGCCGCATAGGCGGGGCTGCCGAAGAGATGCCCGAAGTGCGGCAGCCGGTGCCGCAGCACGATCTCGCGCGGCATGCCGATGCGCGCCAGTTCCGCCTTCTCGAACGCGGTGATGTCGATGTCGGCAGCATCCCCCTGCGCGTGCAGCGCCATGTCGACCAGCGCGCAGGCGGTGTACTCGACCGTCTCGAAGCCCTGGTTGAAGCGCCGCGCGGCGTGGAAGCGTTCGAGCATGTCGTCGGGGATCGGCGCGTCGGTCTGGTAGTGCAGCGCATGCCGGCGCAGCACGTCCGGCTCGAGCGCCCAGTGCTCGAACACCTGCGACGGAAATTCCACGAAGTCGCGCAGCACGTTGGTGCCCGAGAAGCGCTCGTAGGTGACCTGCGACAGCAGCCCATGCAGTCCGTGCCCGAATTCGTGGAAGAGTGTCCGCACGTCGTCGGTGGACAGCAGCGTGGGCTCGCCGTCGGGGGCCTTCGCGAAATTGTTGTTGTTGACGACGATCGGCAGCACGTTGCCGTCGGTGCGCGACTGCGCGCGATAGACGCTCATCCATGCACCACCGCGCTTTTCCGGCCGCGCGAAGTTGTCGGACAGGAAGAGGCCGACGACCGCGTCATCGCGGTCGCGCACTTCGAAGACGCGCACGTCCGGATGATAGGCAACGAGATCGGGCCGCGCGATGAAGCGGATGCCGAAGAGGCGGCCGGCGCAGTCGAACGCGGCGGCCAGCATGCGGTCGAGCGAAAACCAGGGCTTCAGCGCCGCGGCGTCGAAGTGGTACTTCGTCGCGCGCACCTTCTCGGCGTAGTAGCGCCAGTCCCACGGCTCGATCGTGATGTCGTCGCCATGCGCGCGGGCGGCGGCCCGCAACGCATCGCGCTCCTCCAGTGCCTTCGCCTTGGCGGGCTCCCACACGCGCGCCAGCAATTCCGCGACGGCCGCCGGTTTGCGCGCCATCCGGTCGACCAGCGCGTAATCGGCGTAGCTGGCATACCCCTTCAGGCGCGCGAGTTCGTGGCGCAAGGCGAGGATCTCGCGCACCACCGGGCGGTTGTCGTGCGCGCCGTCGTGCTCGCCCCGGCTTGTCCACGCTTGGAATGCCTCGGCGCGCAGGTCGCGGCGATCCGAATAGGTGAGGAACGGGACCACCAGCGAACGCGACAGCGTGATCACCCAAGCGTCGGCGACGCCGCGCTGTTGCGCCGCGGCCCGCGCCGCCGCGCGCAGCGATTCGGGCAGGCCCGCGAGGTCGTCCGGCGTGCGCAGCACGAGGCCGTAGGAAGCTTCGTCGGCCAGGTCGTTCTGGCGAAACTGCGTGTAGAGCGTCGCCAGCCGCGCGCCGATGGCCGTCAGGCGCTGCCGCGCCGCAGCGTCGAGGCGCGCGCCCGCGTAAACAAAGTCGAGATGCGTACGCTCCAGGAGCCGCAGCGCCTCGGGTGCCAGCGCCAGTTCGGCGCGACGCTGGTGCAGGGCCTCGATGCGCGCAAAGAGCCCGGCGTGCAGCATGACGGCATTGTTGTGGGAGGCGAGCAGCGGCATGACCTCGCGCTCGACCGCCTGCAGCTCCGGCGACGTGTGCGACGCGGTGAGGTTGAAGAAGAGCCGGGAGGTGCGCGTCAGCAACGCGCCGCTGCGGTCCAGCGCCGTGATCGTGTTGTCGAACGTGGGCGCATCGACGCTGCCGGCGATGGCCTCCACTTCGCGCCAGTGCTCCTTCATCGCGGCGTCGAGCGCGGGCGCGAAGTGCGCGGCGTGGATGCGTGCGAACGGCGGCAGCCCGAAGGGCGTATCCCAGGGCAGCAGCAGCGGATTGACGGCTAGATCGGGCATGGCTACGGACTTTCGTGTGGATGGCGTGCGGAGCGGTTGCGCCTGGTCCGACAGGTCTCGCGCCTTCGAGGCCGGAACGGGCCGCAAGGCCCCCCCGGCGCCGCCATCGTCCCATGTTTTGCGGCGTTTGATCGCACCAGGCCGCCAAACGTCGAGGGCAGGGTCGGCATGGGTTGCGCAGTGGTCGGGCCATCGCGGTACCGGTCGCCGTCCAAACGGGACATCGATTGACCCATATCAAAGTGGGAGGGGGCGCACGGGCGTCCAATATCAGCATCGGTGGGTCCATGCATAGCCCCCTCATTGGCTTGGGGGCAGCGAGTACCCGCCGTCCGGAGGGGGATACCCAGATGAGACTGACCAGGCGGGCTTTCATCCAGGCGACGTGCGGTGCGGTCGTGATCCTTGCCAGCGGCTGCGCGACCCAGGCGACGACGCCGGTCACCAGCGCGATGACAGTGCGCAAGGCGAAGACCGCCGGCCCATCGAAGGGCGACTGGGTAGCCAGCACGTGCCAAGGCTGCACCCAGTGGTGCGCGATCCAGATCTTCGTGGACGAGGGCCGCGCCGTGCGGGTGCGCGGCAACCCGCTGTCCAAGACCAACCATGGGTACGTCTGCCCGCGCGGCCACATGATCCCGCAGCAGGTTTACGATCCGGACCGGATCAAGGTGCCGATGAAGCGGACCAACCCGGCCAAGGGGCGCGGCGTGGATCCCAAGTTCGTGCCGATCACCTGGGACGAGGCGCTCGACACGATCGCCGGCAAGATGATGGACCTGCGCAAGAACAACGAGGCGCACAAGATGGTGTACATGCGCGGCCGCTATTCGCCGACGTCGACCGACCTTCTCTACGGCACGCTGCCCAAGATCTTCGGAACCACCAACTATTTCTCGCACAGCGCGATCTGCGCGGAAGCGGAAAAAATGGGCCCCGGGCTTACGCAGGGCTTCTTCGGCTATCGCGACTACGACCTCGAGAAGACCAATTGCCTTGTCGTCTGGGGCTGCGATCCGCTCGCGTCGAACCGCATGGTGCCCAACACCATCGTGCGCTTCCACGAGATCGTTGCGCGCGGCACGGTGATCACTGTCGATCCGCGACTATCCAACGCTGCCGCCAAGTCGCAGGAGTGGCTGCCGGTCAAGCCGGGCACGGACGGCGCGCTGGCCGGCGCGATCGCCCACGTGCTGCTCACCGAAGGGCTGTGGAATCGCGAGTTCGTCGGCGACTTCAAGGACGGCAGGAACCTGTTCGTTGCCGGTCAGCCGGTCGACGAGGCCGCGTTCACCGAGAAGGAAACCTTTGGGCTGGTCAAGTGGTGGAACCTGGAGCTCAAGGACCGCACACCTGCCTGGGGTGAGAAGGAATCGCTGATTCCGGCGGCACAGATCGTCCGGGTTGCCCGCGCGATGGGCAAGGCCGCGCCGAAGACCGCGGTCTGGATGGGCCCCGGCGTGGGGATGAGCCCGCGGGGAACCTATGCGTCGATGGCGGTTTACGCGCTCAATGGCCTGCTCGGCTCGATCGACGTCGAGGGCGGCGTCTGGCAGTCCAGCAGCGTGCCGATTGCCGCGTTCCCGAAGTCGGATGCTTACATGGACGACATCGCCAAGGGCGCCGGCAAGTTCAAGAAGCTCGACGGCCGCGGTGCCAAGGACATGCCGGCGATGATGAATGCGCGACCCGGCAGCGGCGTCGTGACCAACAATGTCGCCAATGGCATGTTGCAGGACCCGAGCGCGGCCAAGGTGTTCATCGCGTCCTGGGCCAACTTCAACTTTTCCTGCACCGGCGCCGAGCGCTGGGACAAGGCGATGGCTGCCGTGCCGTTCTTCGTGCACCTGGTGACCAACCCTTCGGAGATGACGCAGTTCGCCGATATCGTGCTGCCGTCGACGTTCAACTCGGCCGAAGGCTGGTCGATCGTCACCAACATGGGCAACGGCTTCGGCTATGCGTCGATCCAGCAGAACGCGGTCAAGCGCCTCTGGGACGTCAAGCAGGAGGAAACCGAGTTCGTCTGGCTGCTGGCTGAAAAGCTGAAGGCCAAGGGCTTCCCGAACCTCTTCGACTACTACTCGAAGGAGTTCAAGGATCCCGAGACCGGCAAGGTCCCGACGACGGCGCTCGAATTCTCGGAGATCGCCACCAAGATGACGAGTGTCACCTTGTGGGATCCCAAGGAGCCGCTGAAGGGCGACGCCGCGATCAGCGGTTGGGCGGACTTCCGCAAGAAGGGCATGTTCAGCGGCGCCAAGTACACGCTGAAGAAGGGCTGGGGCGGAAAGTTCGCCACGGCGACCAAGAAGTTCGAGTTCTACAGCGAGACTGCGAAGAAGGGGCTGCTCGAACACGCCAAGAAGTACGAAACGACGGTTGATGACATCATGACGGTCAGCGGTTACGTCGCGCGTGGCGAAGTGGCGTTCGTCCCGCACTACGAGCCGCCGAAACGCCATGGCAGCCTCGAGGACTTTCCGTTCACCTTCATCGATTACAAGTCACGCCTGAACCGCGAGGGGCGCTCCGCCAACCTCACCTGGTACCAGGAATTCAAGAAGGTCGACCCGGGCGATGTGTCGTGGGACGACGTGCTGAAGATGAACCCGGCGGACGGCGCGAAGCTCGGTCTCAAGACCGGCGACAACGTGAAGGTCACGTCGCCGTCGGGCGGCATGCTCGTCAAGTTGAAGCTGTGGGAAGGCGTGCGCCCCGGAACCGTCGCCAAATGCTACGGCCAGGGCCACTGGGCCTACGGCCGCATAGCGGCCAAGGACTACGCCATGGCCATCCCCAGGGGCGGCAGCAACAACGACATCCTGGTCGACGACTACGATCGCCTGAGCGGCTCCACGGCGCGCAATGGCGGATTCACCGGTGTCCGCGTCCAGAAAGTCTGAACCCCAACCTGCGCTAACGGAGAACAATGATGGCAAGACTTGGAATGGTCATCGACCTACAGCGTTGCGTAGGTTGCGGCGCTTGCGCGTTTGCGTGCAAGACCGAGAACAACACGCGGGATCGCGCGGACGGACAGAGCTTCAACTGGGCCGATTTCGTGATGAAGTCTGAGGGCACGTTCCCCAACACCACGCACTGGGTGATGCCGGTGCTGTGCAATCACTGCAACGACGCGCCCTGCGTCAAGGCCTGTCCGGTGACGCCGAAGGCGATGTACAAGACGCCGGAAGGCATCACGATGCACGACGACGAACTGTGCATCGGCTGCCGGGCGTGTCAGGACGCGTGTCCGTACAGCCAGATGGATCTCGGTGCCGCGAGTCTCGAGGGGGAAGCGTACAGCGTCATCAGCTTCAACGCCTTCGGCAAGTCCACGCAACCCAAGTGGGCGGACGAGACTGCCATCATCCCCGGATGCACGGCAACGGGCGCGGCGACCGCGAAGGCCGCGGGTGCCACGCCACCCAGCCTCAACCGGTTCGCGGCCGGCGCGGACGTCGACCCGGTCCGCAAGCCGGGCGTGGTGGAGAAGTGCACGTTCTGCTATCACCGCACCAGCAACGGCCTGCAGCCGGCGTGTGTCGAGGTCTGCCCGTCCACGGCGCGCATCTTCGGCGACCAGGATGATCCGAACTCGACGATCGCCAAGGTGCTGAGGGCACAGAAATCGTTCCGCCTGCAGGAGGACAAGGGCACGCGGCCGAACGTACACTACGTCGGCAAGTAC
>JANNYI010000395.1:0-4532 GCA_031410015.1 Betaproteobacteria bacterium
ACCTTGGCGACGACGCCGGCACCGACGGTACGGCCGCCTTCGCGAATCGCGAAGCGCAGGCCCTCTTCCATCGCGATCGGCTGGATCAGCGTCACCGTCATCCCGATGTTGTCCCCCGGCATCACCATCTCCGTGCCTTCCGGCAGCACGCAGCTGCCCGTCACGTCCGTCGTCCGGAAATAAAACTGCGGACGATAGCCCGGGAAGAACGGCGTATGACGACCACCCTCTTCCTTCGACAGGATGTAAACCTCGCACGTGAATTCCGTGTGCGGCGTGATGCTGCCCGGCTTGCTCAAGACTTGGCCGCGCTCGACTTCCTCACGCTTGGTGCCACGCAACAGCACGCCCACGTTGTCGCCCGCCTGACCCTGGTCCAGCAGCTTGCGGAACATCTCCACCCCCGTGCACACCGTCTGCAGCGTCGGCTTCAGGCCCACGATCTCCAGGTTGTCGCCAACCTTCACAATCCCGCGCTCGATCCGGCCCGTGACCACCGTGCCCCGACCCGAGATCGAGAACACGTCTTCCACCGGCATCAGGAACGGACCGTCGATCAGCCGCAGCGGCTGCGGAATGTAGCTGTCCAGCGCCTCCGCCAGCTTCAGGATCGAGCCTTCGCCCATCTCGCTCTTGTCGCCTTCCAGCGCCATCTTGGCCGAACCAATCACGATCGGCGTGTCGTCACCCGGGAACTGGTACTTCGACAGCAGCTCGCGCACCTCCATCTCGACGAGCTCCAGCAACTCCTTGTCGTCGACCATGTCGGCCTTGTTCATGTACACGATGATGTACGGCACCCCCACCTGCCGCGCCAGCAGGATGTGCTCGCGCGTCTGCGGCATCGGGCCGTCCGCCGCCGACACCACCAGGATCGCGCCGTCCATCTGCGCCGCACCCGTGATCATGTTCTTCACATAATCCGCGTGGCCCGGGCAATCCACGTGCGCGTAGTGACGATTCTTCGTCTCGTACTCGACGTGCGCCGTGTTGATGGTGATGCCCCGCGCCTTTTCTTCCGGCGCCGCGTCGATCTGGTCGTACGCCTTCGCCTCGCCGCCGAACAACTTCGACAGCACCAGCGTCAGCGCCGCCGTCAGCGTCGTCTTGCCGTGATCAACGTGCCCAATCGTGCCCACGTTCACGTGCGGCTTTGTCCGTTCGAATTTGCCTTTAGCCATCGCGATTCCCCTGCTCTATCGTTGGTGCCCATGGCGTGGATTGAACACGCGACCTCTCCCTTACCAAGGGAGTGCTCTGCCACTGAGCTACATGGGCGCATGGTTCATTGCCGACGCGGTTTTCACGCGTCATTCCAAAACCGGTGCCGCCTTGTTGCCTGCTACGCTGCAAATCGAAGAAGCCCCGGCGGGAGCCGCTTCGATTTGGAGCGGGTGAAGGGAATCGAACCCTCGTCGTAAGCTTGGAAGGCTTCTGCTCTACCATTGAGCTACACCCGCGGTGCTTATGGTGGAGGGGGAAGGATTCGAACCTTCGAAGGCAGAGCCGACAGATTTACAGTCTGTTCCCTTTGACCGCTCGGGAACCCCTCCTGAGGTTTTTTTCACCGCAGAACCCGCGATTCTAGCAGGTTTCCGGTCTCCCGGTCAAACCTCCGGCGCCATGAACGCTGCGGGGCAGCAATGTGCGGCATTGCTTGAAAATCAATGACTTGGGTAAACTCCTGCTGCCCGGTCTGCCGGATTTGGGATAATGGTCGGCCACGCGCCGAAAAACCCCGAAAAGGAACCCCCATGCCCTGTTGCCATGCCGACTTCGCGCTGCTGGAAGGCAGCGATCGTGGCTTTACCATTGGCATGCCCACCTTTACCTTCGGTTCGGGGGTGCTGGCCGAGGCTGGCGCGCAGGCGCGCGAACTGGGCTTGAAGCGCGTCGCCCTCTTCACCGACAAGCGTATCCGCGCCAGCGAGCCCTTCGCCACCGTTGCCCGCTCGCTGGCCGAGGCAGGAGTGGACGTGACGGTGTACGACGACGTCCAGATCGAGCCCACCGACGCCTCCTTTGCCGAGGCCGCGGCGTTTGCGGCGGCGGCCGGCGTGGATGGCTACGTTTCGGTCGGCGGCGGTTCGGTGATGGACACGTGCAAGGCGGCCAATCTCTACACGTCGCATCCGGCGCCGTTCATGACCTATGTGAACGCGCCGATCGGCGAGGGCCGCAAGGTGCCGGGCGCGCTGCAACCGCACATCGCCTGCCCCACCACGTCGGGCACGGGCTCCGAGACCACCGGCATTGCGATCTTCAACCTGCGCTCGATGAACGCCAAGACCGGCATCATCTCGCGCCGGCTCACGCCCACCGTGGCGCTGATCGATCCCGACGTCACGCGCACGCTGCCACGGATGGCACTCGCCGCCACCGGCTTCGACTGCATGAGCCACGCGCTGGAAGCGATCACCGCGCGCCCGTTTCCGCGCCGCGCCAGCCCGGCGGTCGGCGCCGATCGTCCGGTGTCGCAGGGGGCCAATCCCTTTTCCGACATGCTGGCCGCCGAAGCGCTGGGCATCGTCGGCAAATTCCTGGTGCGCGCGGTGAACGATGGCGCCGACCACGAAGCCCGGACCGAGATGATGTACGCGGCGACGCTGGCCGGCATCGCGTTCAATGCATCGGGTTGTCACCTGCCGCACGGCTTGTCCTACGCCGTGTCGGGTCTGGCGCGCGACTGGCACGTGGACGGCTATCCGCCGGAGAAATCGCTGGTGCCGCATGGGATGGCCGTGGTGCTCAACAATCCCTCGGTGTGGCGCTTCACCGCGCCGAAGAATCCTGCGCGCCATCTGCACTGCGCGTGCTGCCTCGGTGCCGACACACGCGACGCCGCGCCCGAGGACGCAGGCGAAGTACTGGCCGGGCGCGTGATCGAACTGATGCGCGCAACGGACATGCCCAATGGCCTGCAGGCGCTGGGCTTCGGCGACGCGCAGGTCGAGGCGCTGGCCGACGGCGCGGAGCCGCAATATCGCGTGATTCGCAACGCACCGGCCGACGTCGGGCGCCCCGAACTGAAGGCGCTGTTCAGGAGCGCGATGCGATATTGGTAGGCGGATCGCGCGCCAGGTCTTCAGCCGGGTTGGGCGCGCGGCAATGCGGGTACGGGCTCCGGGGCCTCCACCGCTTCCGTTGACAGCACGCGTTCGACGCGCCGCGCCGGCAGCCGCACGGCAAACGTGCTGCCCTTGCCCGGCTCGCTGCTCACCTCGAGTTCGGCCTGATGGCGCAGCAGCACGTGCTTGACGATGGCGAGTCCGAGTCCGGTGCCGCCGGTGGCGCGCGAGCGGCTGCGATCCACGCGATAGAAGCGCTCGGTGAGACGGGGCAGGTGTTCCGGTGCGATGCCGATGCCGGTGTCCGTCACCGCGAAAACACCGGTGCCGTCGGCGTCCACGCGCCAGGACAGCGTGATGGTGCCGCCCTGCGCCGTGTACCGGATCGCGTTGGAGACGAGGTTGCC
Organism: Betaproteobacteria bacterium; assembly: GCA_031410015.1. Lineage (GTDB taxonomy): Bacteria > Pseudomonadota > Gammaproteobacteria > Burkholderiales > Casimicrobiaceae > VBCG01. Next base: position 3,476 of record JANNYI010000395.1, read on the forward strand.
GAATGCGCTGGCCAGCTCGTCGCGGCTGCCCAGCACCATCGCCGCGTCACCGATGTCGAGCACAATTTCGTGCTGGCCCTGGGCCAGGCCCTTGGCGTCGGCGGACGCGTGCAGCAGCAGCGGGATGATCGCAAACCGATCGTCGGCGAGCGGATTCTGTTCGCTCTCCAACGCGGACAACGTCAGCAGGTCCTCCACGAGGCGCTGCATGCTGCCCGACTGCTCCTGCATCAGCTGCAGGAAGCGCGCGCGCTGGCGCTCGTCGAGATCAAGTTCCTGCAGCGTCTCGAGAAAGCCGCTGATCACCGTCAGCGGCGTCTTCAGTTCGTGCGAAACATTGGCGATGAAGTCGCGCCGCATGCGCGCGACCGCCTCGATGCGGGTGATGTCGCGGCTGATCAACAGCTTTTCCTCGACGCCGAAGGGCACGATCTGGATCGACAGCGTCACGCCGGCGTCGCGCTGCGAATCGATCGTGATCGGTTCGGTGAAATCGGCAGTCTCGAGATAGCGCACGAAATCGGGCTGGCGCACGAGATTGGCCAATGCGGCGCCTGCATCCTGCGCCAGATTGAGTCCAAGCAAGGCTTGCGCGCGGGCATTGGCCCACTTGATGCGGTTGGTCGCGTCGAGCACGACCATGCCGTCGGGAATCGCCTCCGCCGCGCTCTGGAAGCGTTCGATCGTATGGGCCAGGTCCCGCTGGTGGGCCACGCGGACGCGAACGCGATGGTAGAGCGCCGCGAAGGGCGCCCGCCACGCGCCGCTGCCTTCCGGTACCGGAGTTGCCAACGGCGCAGCCGCCCAGCGCGTGAGCAGGTCAAGATTCCAAGCGTGATGGGCAAGTACTGCACCCCACCCGACGGCCAGCACCGCCAGCGCCGGGACGGCCCCCGCCGTCGCCCACGCCAGCAAAGCCAGGACGAGGATGGCAACCGGCGCGAGGATGAACGGGAGCATCGGCGGAACGCGCGTAAAGCGTCAGTATGACGCGACGGCGATCAGCGCGGTACTGCGAGCCGATATCCGCTGCCGCGCACCGTCTCGATCAGGCTGT
>JANNYI010000396.1:0-4436 GCA_031410015.1 Betaproteobacteria bacterium
TGCCAAGACCGATGAACCGGTAGCGCCACGGCGCCGGGTACGCGAGGATCGCCGCCAGCAGAACCAGCGTGGCTTCGACGCCGTTGCAGCCGGCTTCGATGGAAACCGCGAAACCGTTGGCACCGCTGCGGATGACCTTGCCGCTGGCCACCACGTCATGATCGAAGAGCGTGACGATCGACGTGGCAATTGCCGCCAGCGCGTTGGTCCACGGCACGACAAGCCATGCCTGCACCCATGGCGTCAATTCCAGCCCGAACAGCACGGCAAGGAGCACGACGAAGACGATGAAGAACCTGACCATGCGGCATTCTACCGGCGCGGCCGGCTTCGCCCGTCCGCACCGAGGCCACCCCGGCGAAGCTCACGCGCGGGCAAGGGGCGGATTCTTCGAGAAGTAGCGCGCGATGCCGTCATGCATCGACTCGGCAAACTTCTGCTGGTGCCGGTCGCTGCGCAGCTTCTGCTCTTCTTCCGGATTCGAAATGAACGCGGTCTCGACCAGGATCGACGGAATGTCGGGCGCCTTCAACACCGCGAAGCCCGCCTGCTCCACGCTCGACTTGTGCAGCACGTTGTGGGTGCCGATGCCGTCCAGCACATGCCGTCCCACCTTGAGGCTGTCGTTGATCTGCGCGGTCTGCGACAGGTCGAGCAGCGTACGCGCCAGCACGGGATCGCGCCGGTCGAGGTCGACGCCGCCGATCAGGTCGGCGTCGTTTTCCTTCTGCGCCAGCCACTTGGCGGCGGCGCTCGTGGCCCCGCTGTCGGACAGCGCGAATACCGACGAACCCTTGGCGCGCGCCTCGCGAAATGCGTCGGCGTGCACGGAAATGAAAAGATCCGCCTGCACGCGACGCGCCTTCTGCACCCGCTGCGCCAGCGGCACGAAGTAATCCGCGTCGCGCGTCAGCATCGCGCGCATGTTGGGCTGCGCATCGAGCATCGACTTCAGCTTGCGCGAGATGGCGAGTACGACGTCCTTCTCGTAGGTGCCCCGGGGGCCGATCGCGCCGGGGTCCTCGCCGCCGTGCCCGGGGTCGATCGCCACCGTGATCCTTCGTTGCGCGGGCTTCGCTTCCGGCGGCGCGGGCTTGGGTTCAGGGCGTGCGGCCGGCGCGCCTTTCTCCGCCGCCTTGCCCGCCATCCTGTCCGGTGGCGCTTCCGCCACCACCGGGGGTGCCGCGGCACGGTCCTTGACGCGCTCGGACTCGAGCAGCGCCATCAACGGATCCAGCGGCACCGGCGGATAAAGGTCGAGCACCAGTCGATTTCCGAATTCCCCGACCGGCGGCAACGCGAACAGATCCGGCTTGACCTCGGCCTTGAGATCGAACACGACACGCAGCACCGTGGCCGATTTGCGGCCTACCCGAATGCCGGCCAGATACGGGTCGCCGGGCTGCACGCGCGACGGCAGGTAGGCGAGTTCCGGCGACAGCTCGACGCCGTCGAGATCGATGACGAGCCGATCGGGATTCTTCAGCGCGAACAAGGCGTGCGGCAGCGGTGTTGCCGACTCCACGATCACGCGCGTGTATTCGTCGGCGGGCCAGACGCGTGCCGACGCGATGCGCACGGCTTGCGCCCACACGTCGGGCAGGATGCAACCCGCGGCAGGCAGCAGCAACCAGCGGCAGATGCGGCGACGCTCGACGCTTATGCCGACGTTGCGGGCGGCAGCTGGAGCGCCTGCACGGCGGCTAGGCATTGACGTCCCGCCTGCGTATGGGCGCGCAGCGTGAGCACCCGTCCCAGGCCGTCGCCGGGCATGGCCAGCACAACGTCGAGGTCGGGTTGCGGCAGCAGGTCACCGATGCGCTCCGGCCATTCGACCAGGCAGACGCTGTCGCGACGGAAACACTCGGCAAGTCCGGCTGTTTCCCATTCCATTGGATCGGCGAACCGATAAAAATCAAAGTGATAGAAGTATAAACTCGAAAACGGATAATGTTCAACCAGCGTATAGGTCGGACTCTTCACCGGGCCGGTCCAGCCCCATGCCCGCAAGCCACCGCGCACGAGCGTGGTCTTGCCGGCGCCCAGGTCCCCGTGCAGCGCGATGACCATGCCGCCCGTTGCTGCCCGAGCAATGGCGGCACCTGCGCGCTCCGTCGCCGCGGCGTCGGCCAGTTGCAGTTGCGGAAACGGAGTTGGCGGTGCCATCCCTCAAGAATAACCGCGTTGCGCTACGCTAGTGCCGATGGACACGTCGCCCGCCTCGACCGATGCCGCGCCCCGGCGCGACTGGACCGCGCTGGCCGCAACGCTGGTGACCTGGGGACGCGAGCTCGGCTTCGAGGAGGTCGGCATCGCGGATACCGACCTTGCGACCGAGGAAGCGCACCTTGCGCGCTGGCTGGCCGCCGGCCGGCACGGATCAATGACGTACATGGCGCGGCATGGCACTGCCCGCTCCCGCCCGGCCGAACTCGTGCCCGGCACGCTGCGTGTGATCACCGCGCGCATGAACTACCTGCCGCCGGATGCGGACGATCCCGCAACCACGCTGGCCACGGGCGAGCGCGCCTACATCGCCCGCTATGCGCTCGGCCGCGACTATCACAAGGTGCTGCGAGCGCGCCTGCAGCAGCTGGCCGATCGCCTCGCCACGGAAGTCGGCCCGTTCGGCTACCGCGTGTTCACCGACAGCGCGCCGGTGCTCGAGGTGGCGCTGGCCGCCAAGGCCGGGCTCGGCTGGCGCGGCAAGCACACGCTGCTGCTGACGCGGACGATGGGCTCGTGGTTCTTTTTAGGCGAGATCTACACCGACCTGCCGCTGCCACCGACGCCGGCGGTGGAAGGCCACTGTGGAACCTGCACCGCATGCATCGCCGCGTGTCCCACGGGCGCCATTGTCGCGCCCTATGAGCTGGATGCGCGCCGCTGCATCTCCTACCTCACGATCGAGTTGCAGGGCAGCATTCCCGAGTCGCTGCGCCCGCTGATCGGCAATCGCGTCTACGGTTGCGACGACTGCCAGCTGGCCTGTCCGTGGAACCGCTTTGCGCAGGCGGCCGCTGCCAACGATTTCAAGGTCGTGCGCCATGGCCTCGACCGGGCGACGCTGATCGAGCTGTTCGAATGGAGCGCCGCCGATTTCGATACCCGGATGGCCGGCAGCGCCATCCGCCGGATCGGCTACGAACGCTGGCTGCGCAATCTCGCGGTCGGCCTCGGCAATGCCCCGCCGTCGACCGCGGCGCTGGCGGCATTGCAGCGCCGCGCCGACGATCCGTCGGCGCTGGTGCGCGAGCATGTGGCCTGGGCCATCGCGCGGCAGCAGGCCGCGGGTTAGCGCCCGCCGGCGTTCAGGCGCCCTTGCCTCCCGGCGCCCACGCCTTCAGGAACGCGACGAATTTCGCGCGATCGTAATCCTTGCCTGATTCGAGCGACCCCGTTTCCTGCGAGTGCAGGAGGCGGCCGTCGCCATCGAGCACGAAGAGGTGCGGGTAGCCCTGCACTTTCGGCCAGCGCGACAGCAGCGCCTCGTTCTTGTTTTCCTTCGACCAGTTCACCTTGACCCACACGTAGCCGGCGTCGCGCAGCGACCGCACGTCGGCATTGGCTTCGACGAAGCGGTCGAGGATATGACACCACGGGCACCACTCGCCGCCGACGTCGACCAGCACCCGCTTGCCCTGGGCCCTGGCCTGCGCCACAGCTGTCGCCACGTCGGCGGCGGCGTCGCGCGCCGGATCGAACCTGGCGGGGAGCGATTGTGCGGCGGCAATCGCGGTGAAGGCGAGCAGCACGCCGGCAACAACGAAACGGGAAAGGGAATTCAACCAGGTCACCTGATGAGTTGGTTCATCGACACGATGGGCAGCATGATCGCGAGCACCAGCACCAGCACGATCGCCCCCATCACCACAATCAGCGCCGGCTGCAGCAGCGCCGCAAGCCAGGCGAGGCGCCGCTCGGCATCGCGCTCCAGCTCCTCGGCAGCGCGCGCCAGCAAAGGCGCCAGCCGGCCGCTCTGCTCGCCGCTGGCCACGAGGTGCAGCAGCACCGGCGGAAACACGTTTTGCTCGCGCAGGGCGCGCGACAACGCGACGCCTTCGCGAACCAGCGCGCTGGCGCGCCGCGCCGCGGCAGCCATCGGCATCGTCCGCACCACATCGGCCGCAGCCTCGAGCGAGCGCAGCAACGGCGCACCGCTGCCGACGAGAATGGACAGCGTGCGGGCGACGCGCGCGGCGTCGAGGCTGCGCACCAGGCGGCCCACGATGGGCAGGCGCAGCAGCACGCCATCCCAACGCTCGCGCAGCGCCGGCTGCCGGCGCGCCCACAGCAGCGCCAGCGCCGCCACGACGGCCAGCACGACCCAGAGCCAGAACGTCGCGCGGAAGAACGCACTCGTTGCAATCAGGGCCTGCGTGAGCCACGGCAGCGTCTGGCGGCTTTGCTGGTACACCGCGACGACCTGCGGCACG
>JANNYI010000397.1:0-6393 GCA_031410015.1 Betaproteobacteria bacterium
CTACGACCACCAGCAATTGAAGGATTTTGGATTCCAGTATCGGATCTATGAGATCACTTCCAAAGGTTTGCACACCGCCCGGCGCAGTCATGCTGAACATAACGTGCAGCGCCCTAGCCGCCGCTGCGCCGACGACAATCCAAAGAGCGAGTATGTCTCGGATTGCTGGATCGACGTCGAGCGTGGCGGGAAACACCAAGCCAAAAAGACGGTCCGACCATCCCCGATAGGCCTGCATCACGGTGGACACAAAGTCGCCTAACTCAAGCGGGACAAATGCGTACAAGAACTTGACTAACAGTGCGGATGTCAAAAGCACTCCAAGCAGTGACCAGACACTGCCGAATGCCGCTCGAAACTCTTTTAGAGGCGGGGTCATTTTCCGCTCCAGCCCAAAAGGACAAGGCGCGACCCTTTCGAGCCGCGCCCTGATTAATCGCTCCCGAAGGAGAAGGAAAAGGCTACGGGGATTCCGAAGAACCCCCGTCTATAGCCGTCCACGTTAGGGGTTTCACCCCGTGCGAACCAATGCAGCGACCGAGCCGAGGCCCAGCGCTGCCACCCTATGGCCGAAGCTTCGGGACAATTTACATATCAAAGTCATTTGAGGCGGTCAAATATCCCAGCGCCAGCCATCGCGCCAACGCTCCCTGCAACTCAACCCAATCTTTATAACCCACCTTCTCGCGATAGTGCCCCTTACCCACACCGGTTGCATCTCTTCGTGTAATTCTTCGCATTTTGCTTCTGGATACGCATGAGACGAGCTCAACGTTCGCCCACATCTGAGAACGAAGAAATGGCTTGCATTCATTCAACCCGTCTGGTGACACGACACCGTCGACCTGTGGCAGTGGCGGACTAACGGCCGGGTGACGATCACTCTGCTTTTTGAAGAGCGGAACTATCGTAATGGTCTTGTTTCTCTTCTTCTTACGCCTCGAAGACACGACGATGACCGCGTTTCTGGCCGACAACTCCGAACTAAATGCATCGTCATCAAAATTACAAAGCCAAATCTCGCGCTGTCTTGGCGCCTCACCGTCCGGCCGGTTTCCTTTCCCCTTCATCTAGGTAGTCTGTGCATTTGATCTGGCTATCGTCAAGCGAGCGGCAATGAGGCGTCATCTTCTTCACGCGCGGTGGCGTTCTGGGACAACCGCAGCGTCTGGCATTTCGCCCTGAACGACTACCCCGGCCAGCGCCGCCACATGCGCCGCGTCACGGTGGATGCGCTGCCGTAATGCCGGCGGTCAGCCGGCGCTACGGCCTCAGCAAAGCGTCACGGAACGGCCCCACCGCTCGCGCGTTTACACCCACGGAACGATGAGGGCCCGCCGTCATGCAGAAGAAATTCACCCGCCCGTGGAGGCCCGTCTCGCCGGTGGCGGTGGGCTTTGCGTACCTGGCCGCGCTTGGGGTCGCCTTCTTCCTGGTGGCGGTGATCCCGCACTGAGCGTTCTGCGCACCCGGCATTGCTGCTGAACCGCCCGTTCGTGCGTGGTTTGCGTGGTTTGCGCGGTTGGCGGAGGGATGCCCACACTGAAGCGCGCATAAAATCTGCCGTCATTCCGGGGCGCGCGCAGCGCGAGCCCGGAACCCAGGAGACCGGGCGTCGACAGCCATGCGATCGACCGCGCTTGAACACCTGGCTTCCGGGTTCGGCCGTCGGCCGCCCCGGACTGACGGAACCGTGGGTATTTTAGAGAATTAGGGGGATCCACACCCCCGCTTTCCCACACCAAAACGCACCCAACCCCAACGCGCCCAACACGCCACCTCTTCCAAATCCGGCAGAGTCTCGCCCACGCGATACTGGCGCCATGACACACGCCCTCACCCTCCCCTCACCCCCGCCCCGCCCCGCCCGCATCTCGCTTGACGCGGACACCTGGGACGAGATCGCCAAGGCCTATCTCGCCGGCGCCACCGCGCCCGAGCTCGCCCGGCGCTACCACGTCTCGGTGGCCTCGGTGCATCGCCACATCAAGCGGCGCGGCGCCGGCAAGCGCGGCCCCGGCGCCACCGCGTTCGCCCGCGCGCACGCGGCGGCGACCCTGCTGGAAGACGACGCGCGCCGGCGCCAGCGCATCGACGCCGAAGACCTGCATGACCTTGCCCAGCACGACCCCCACGACCCCGCCTTGCTCGCCCAGGTGGCGACCACCGCGTCGGGCAACGCGATGGTCGCGCAGCGCTTCGGCGAAGCCCGCGCGCTGGCCGACCTCGCGCTGCGCTACGGCCGCGCGGCGGCGCAGCGCCCGATGTCGTTCCGCATGATGGTGTTGCGCACGACGTTCGACCCCGCGTGGGCGGACGTCTACTTCGGCGACGGGCTGGACGGGAAATGCGAGGCGCCGGTGAAGCAGGACTACTGGAAGCGCCGCAGCCTGCAGCGCGCGGAGGACGAGCGGCGCGCTCGCGAGCTGGCGCACGCGACGGCGCGGGTGGGGGCGTTGGAGGAGAAGCTAAGGGGGTTGGGGGTGGAGGTTTGAGGGCGTACCGGCCCGTAGGGTGCATTAGGGCAAAGCCCGTAATGCACCACGTCCGCGCCGAAACACCGTGGCGCCTTACGCGCTGCGCGCTAATACACCCTACTTCTTGTGCAGCTTCAGCCCACCGAGCTTCACGAACGCCTCGAAATCGCGATCCCGCGTCAGCAGCGGCACGTCCGCGTCGATGCAGGTCTGCGCGACAAGTGTGTCGGCGAGCTTGGCCTTGCGACCGGCGGCGAGCAGCTTGGCGCGCAGTTGTCCCGCACGCCGCCAGAAGCCATCCTCCAGTGACAGGATGGCGAACCCGTCCAGCGCTTCGGCGATCGCCGCGCCCTGCGCCGGATCGGACAGCACTTCGGTGAGAATGACGGGTGGCAGCGCCGCGTCGTTGCGTTCGAGCGCCAGCTTGAGCGCTGCGACCTCGGGATGATCCACCCCGTTTAGCCATGGGATCACGACACTGGCGTCGACCGCGATCTTGGTGTTTGGGCTCATTCGTCGTCGTTCTTGCCGGCCAGCTCTTCCCAGCTCAGGGCGAATTTCATCTTGCCGCGCAACGCCAGCAGCCGCTTGGACGCCCGCTCATGCGCGAGCCGCCCCAGCGCCTCCCGCACGGTCTCGCTGACCCCCTTGCCGGTCAGCTCCTGAGCGGAGCGGAGGGCGTCGGCGGAGACTTCCACGGTGATTTTACGGAGTTGGGCCATGGGGCTTGATACCAGCTTTTGGGGCTGGGATCAATCTTAGTATCAGTCCTAGCCACGCCCGATGCGGAGGGGACCGGTGTGAGGAGTGCAGCCACCACTAATCCGACCGACTCGCGATACAATTTGCCGATGACCTACTGCGTAGCTTGGCAACACCAAGGCACCGCGTTTCTCATTGCAGATGCGGCGGTCACGAAACGTCGCGAACCGACGTCTTCCCACTCAACATTTGGCGAGCTTCACCCATTCGAAAAAGGCTTTGCCGTCGAAGAGTCGGCAATCAAACTTTTTCGATGGCCCAAGCTTGCTCTGACGGGCGCTGGAGATGCGACCACAATACGGAAGTTGGTGTGGGAAATTGATAAGCTTTTGGAGCGGGGCTACCCACCTTGGCTCGCACTCTTCGCTGCTCGACCACAACCAGACGCAAACTCACAAGTCCATCTGGAGGCGGTAGCCGCTACAAGAATGTTCGGCAGGGTTCGACTCTTTCGTCTGACCGTGCAAGGCGAGTGGGAGCTGGTGCCTTCCGACACAACCATCCACCTCGGCTCACCGGCCATTGAACTAAAACACCTTGTTCACAACGTTATTGGGGATGCTCAAAAGATCTGCACGACCACGCGCGCTCAACTGGCATGTGTACTCGCAACCTGCCAGAGCCTCACGGTTCATCACTATCTGATGGCGCAAGGCGCCGGCGGAGCATTTAGCGGATTGATTGTTGACCGTCGTGGAACACACTGGCAGCCGGACTTGGGTTATCTTATTTTGGACCCGGAAAATGCCGTCGCAGACGAAAGCCAACCCCCGCAAGTTCAGCACGGGCTACATGTTTCATGCGCCGTGCGTGACGACATTTTATTTGTTTCATCCTCGGTTCGAAGAGGAGCTTTGGCATTTATCTCAAGCACTAAGCAGTTGAACCCAGCAGCACTGTTGCCTCGGGTTACAAGTGCCTTTGCTCTGGCACGCGATGCTCGCGACAATCGAAAGTATGATTTCGCCGCAGTTATTTCCACGAGGACGTCGCGAGTCTTTGTCGGGGAGATGGTTGGACGCGCTGAGACGCCATACCTGAAGCTAGAGTACGGAAGGACCGATGAAAATTTGGCGCTCTTTGTACGTATGGAAAAAAGAGTGTCGAACTTTTTGAAAGCTGACGAACAAAGCCCTGCCAGTCACGTTCTCTTTTTGTCAGATCAAGCGGCTTGAGCAGCCGATCTGATCAATCCTCATCCATCTTCAGCGCCGCGATGAACGCCTCCTGCGGGATGTCCACCTTCCCGAACTGGCGCATCTTCTTCTTCCCCTCCTTCTGCTTGTCGAGCAGCTTGCGCTTGCGGGAGATGTCGCCGCCGTAGCACTTGGCGGTGACGTCCTTGCGCATCGCGGAGATGGTTTCGCGGGCGATGATGCGGCCGCCGATGGCCGCCTGGATCGGGATCTTGAACAGGTGCTGCGGGATCAGCTCCTTCAGCTTCTCCACCATCACGCGGCCGCGCTGCTCGGCGCGTCCTGCGTGGACGAGCATGGAGAGCGCGTCCACCGGCTCGTCGTTGACCAGGATGCTCATCTTCACGAGGTTGCCGGGGCGGTAGTCCTCGATGACGTAGTCGAAGCTGGCGTAGCCCTTGGAGACGCTCTTCAGCCGGTCATAGAAATCGAACACCACTTCGTTGAGCGGCAGGTCGTAGATCAGCATCGCGCGCGAGCCGACGTAGCTCAGGTCCCGCTGCACGCCGCGGCGATCCTGGCAGAGCTTGAGGATGGTGCCGAGATAATCGTCGGGCGTGAGGATCGTCGCCTTGATCCACGGCTCGTGGATTTCCTTGATGCGCGTCGTGTCGGGCATGTCGGCGGGGTTGTGCAGTTCGAGCACCTTGCCGTCATTCATGTGCACCTTGTAGACGACGCTGGGCGCCGTCGCGATCAGGTCGAGGTTGAACTCGCGGGAGAGGCGCTCCTGAATGATCTCCAGATGCAGCAGGCCGAGGAACCCGCACCGGAATCCAAATCCGAGCGCAGCACTCGTCTCCATCTCGTACGTGAAGCTCGCGTCGTTGAGGCGCAGGCGCGCGACGGCGGCGCGCAGGTCCTCGAAGTTCGCCGCGTCGGTCGGGAAGAGCCCGCAGAACACCACCGGTTGCGCCGGCTTGAAGCCCTTCAGCGCCTCCGTGATGCCGCCCTTCTCCAGCGTGATCGTGTCGCCCACGCGGGCGTCGGCCACTTCCTTGATGTTGGCGATCATGAAGCCGATCTCGCCGGGACCGAGATCGTCGACGTCGGTGGCCTTCGGCTTGAACACGCCGACCTTGTCGACGCCGTAGGTGCTGTCGTTCTGCATCATGCGGATGCGCATGCCGCGCTTCATCACGCCGTCGATGATCCGCACGAGGACGACGACGCCCATGTAGGGGTCGTACCAGGCGTCCACCAGCATCGCCTTCAGCGGCTTGTTGGGATCGCCCTCCTTCGGCGGCGGCAGCCGCGTGACGATGGCTTCCAGCACGTCCTCGATGCCGATGCCGGTCTTGGCGGAGATCATCACCGCCTGCGAGGCGTCGAGGCCGATGACGTCCTCGATCTGCTGCTGGATGCGCTCGGGCTCCGCCGCCGGGAGATCGATCTTGTTGAGGACGGGGACGATTTCGAGGTTGTTGTCGAGCGCCTGATAGACATTCGCCAGCGTCTGCGCCTCCACGCCCTGCGACGCATCCACCACCAGCAGCGCGCCCTCGCACGCCGCCAGCGACCGCGAGACCTCGTACGCGAAGTCCACGTGCCCGGGCGTGTCGATCAGGTTGAGGACGTAGTCCAGCCCATCCTTCGCGCGGTAATCCAGCCGCACGGTCTGCGCCTTGATGGTGATGCCGCGCTCGCGCTCGATATCCATCGAGTCGAGCACCTGCTCCTTCATCTCGCGCGCCTGCAGCCCCCCCGTGGTCTGGATCAGGCGATCCGACAGCGTCGACTTGCCGTGGTCGATGTGCGCGACGATGGAGAAGTTCCGAATTCGTTCTTTAGCAAACATACGCGGCAGGTAGCATCGCCCTCCCTTCCCGCCAAGGCGGCGGAGTGGCGCTGGGGTGGCCGCGCCTCAGGGCGCCGGGGCGTCGACCCTGCGGCGCACGGCCATGGTGGCGAACCGGTCGCGGTACTCCGCCGGCGTCATGCCGGTGGCGCGCTTGAAC
>JANNYI010000398.1:0-9614 GCA_031410015.1 Betaproteobacteria bacterium
GGCACCGGCAATGCCGCGCCGAAGGTCTGCGCGATGCCGGTGGCCAGCGCGTCGCGCAGGCGCGGCACCTCCGCCAGGAACGTGTAGCGGTAATACGCGAGACCGTTGTCGATTTCGTCGCGCACGGTGAGCTTCGACAAACGCAACATGGCGGTCTGCCACAACGCCAGCACCTGCCGCCGCAAGCCGGATTCGACTTCCGCATGCTCGTCGGGCGTCAGCAGCGTGCGATCGCGCCAGGTCAGCAGGCGCACGATCTCGCGCTCGCAATCGAGAATGCTCTTGCGCTGCACCTCGGTCGGATGGGCGGTCAGCACCGGACTCACCAGCGCATGCGCCAGCCAGTCGGTCAATGCGGGAATGCCGACCCCGTCCGCGGCGAGCTTGACCAGCGCGCTTTGCAGGCTGCCCTGCTGGGGCGGGGACCCGGCCCGTACGTGCGCGCGCCGCCGCCGGTTCTGGTGGACGTCCTCGGCGAGGTTGGCGAGATGCGAAAAGTACGAAAAGGCGCGCACGACGTCGAGCGTCGCCGGAATCGTCAGGTCGTTGAGCAGGCCCGAAAGGTCCGCCCGCGCCCCGGCCGCATCGGCCACGTCGGCGCGGCGGAATCGTATGGCGGTTTGCCGGATGGCCTCGATGCGGGCGTAGGTGACCTCGCCCGTCTGCGCCCGCAGCACATCGCCGAGGATGCGTCCGAGGAGCCGCGTGTCTTCCTTCAGCGGCAGGTCGCGATCGTTTTCGGCGTCGGGCATCGGGCGGGCTCGCAGTGATTTGTTAGGATGCGTCGATCTTTTCGCTGCGGGCTGCCGGCCTGCGCATCACCGAGTCGACACCAACGTGAAGTATAGGTCCGCTGCTGCGCCGCAGCAATTGCTTGACGAAGCCCACCGCCTGCAGGGGCTGCGGCTGCAGGACCTCGTGGCCCGGGACGCAGGCCGCGTCACCACCCTGTCGCTCGCCGTCGACGGCTGGCTCGCGGATTTTTCCAAGGAGCGGCTGTCGTCCGCGGCGCTTGCAGCCCTGCTGCGGCACGCGGACGAGGCTAATCTTCCGGCCTGGATCGAGGCGCTGTTTCGCGGCGAGAAGGTCAACCTGTCCGAGGGGCGTCCCGCGCTGCACACCGCGTTGCGCCAGCCGGACGATGCGTCGGTGATCGTGGACGGCATCGATATGCTGCCTGCCATTCGCGCCACGCAACAACGCATGCGCGCGCTCGTAGCGGCCGTGCACGGCGGGACGCGCGTCGGCGCATCGGGCAAGGCGTTCACGGATATCGTGCACCTGGGCATCGGCGGCTCCGACCTCGGCCCGCGGCTCGCCTGCGCCGCGCTGGCGCCGATCCCCGCCGCGACGGCAACGCTGCCGCGCCTGCACTTCGTGTCGAACGTCGATCCGGAGCATCTCGCACACACGCTGGGCCCGCTCGACCCCGCGTCCACGCTCTTCGTCGTCACGTCGAAGACATTCACGACGCAGGAAACACTTGCCAATGCGCAGGCTGCGCGGGCGTGGCTGCAACGTACGCTCCCGGCGCCGGCAGCCGCCGCCCGCCACTTCGTCGGTGTCACGGCCAATGTCGATGCCGCAGTCGCCTTCGGCATCGCCCGCGATGACGTGTTGCCGCTATGGGACTGGGTGGGCGGCCGCTTTTCCCTCTGGAGCGCGGCGGGACTCGCGATTCCGCTGGCGCTTGGCTGGACGATTTTTGCCGACCTCCTGGCAGGTGCGGCGCGGATGGATGCGCACTTTCGCACGGCGCCGCTGCCCGCGAACCTGCCGGCGCTGGCCGGGCTGGTCGGGTACTGGAACGTGCGCGTGCTCGGGCAGCGGCAACGCGTCGTCGTGCCGTACGCGCAGCGGCTCGCCGCGCTGCCCGCCTATCTGCAGCAGCTCGTGCTGGAAAGCAACGGCAAGAGCGTCACGCGCGACGGCGCGCCGGTGGCGGGGCCCTCCGCGGCCGCCGTGTGGGGTGCGGTGGGCACGGACAGCCAGCACGCGTTCTTCCAATGGCTGCACCAGGGCACCGACGAAGTGCCCGTCGAATTCGTCGTCCCGTTGCGGGCCACGCATCCGCTGGCGCAACAACAGACGCTGCTGGTGGGGAACGCGCTCGCGCAGGCACAGGCGCTGCTGGAAGGCCGCGACGAGGCCACGCTGCGCGCCGAGCTGGCGCCGCTCGCGCTGACTGCCGCGGCACTCGATGCCGCGGTCGCCGCGCGCCATTGTCCGGGCGATCGCGCCTCGACGACGCTGCTGCTGCCACGGCTCGATGCGGTCGAGCTCGGCGCGCTGCTGGCGTTCTACGAACACCGTACGTATGTCGAATCGATCCTGTTCGGCATCAACGCCTTTGACCAGTGGGGCGTGGAGCTCGGCAAGCAACTGGCCGGTCCGCTGCTGGCGGCGCTCTCCACCGACGCGCCGTTGCCGGCGGCAACCGACGCCTCCACGCGCGCGCTGACCGAGTTTGCCCGCCGCGCGCTGCGCGACGCCTGACCGCCCGCCCGCGTCTACTGCGCGGCGCGCAGCCGCTGGGCCAATGCCCACACTGCGCTGGCATACAGCCGGCTGCGGTTGTAGCGCGTGATCACGTAGAAGTTGGGACAGGCAATCCACAGGCTGGTGGCGGCATCGCCCGCGCCATTTTCCTCGAGCAGCAGCAACCCGACGGGCTCCGCCGCGAAATCGGCGGGAAGCTGCGCCGGCGCCACGCCGTCGGCAGCCCAGGCCGCGAGCGGCCGGCGCTCGCTGATGCCGCCGTCCACCTTGCGCACCAGTCCGTCGCGCGAGTCCGGCGCCACGACCGCCGGCAACAGCACCGGTTGTCCCGGTGTCCAGTCGTGACGCGCGAGGTAATTGGCGACGCTGCCGATCACGTCGGTGGGGCTTGCCCAGAGGTCCGACCGGCCATCGCCGTCGAAGTCGATTGCGAAGCGCCGGTAGCTTCCCGGCATGAACTGCGGCAGGCCCATCGCACCGGCGAACGAGCCCTTAGGCGTCAGCGGCGAGAGTCCCTGCTCGTGCGCCAGCAGCACGAACTCCTTCAGCTCGCCGCGGAAGAACGGCGCGCGGCGAGGATAGTCGAAGGCGAGCGTGGCCAGCGCGTCGATGACGCGGTAGGAACCGGTCACGCGGCCGTAGGAGGTTTCGACGCCGATGATCGCCACGATGACCTCGGGCGGAACGCCGAAGCGCTGCTCGGCCCGCGCCAGCGCCTCCGCATTGGCGCGCCAGAACTTGAGCCCACCCTCGATGCGGTCCGCCGACAGGAACGGCGGCGCGTATTCGAACCACTTGGGGGGTGCGAGCAGCGGCCGGTCCATCGCGATCACGATCTTCGGCTGATGGCGGGCGGCGGCGAACCAGCGCTCGACCTGCCGCACATCGAGTCCGGTTTCGGCGGCCACCTCGGCCGCGAAGGCGCGCACATCGGCGCGTTGGCCGTACATCGGCGTCGCCGCGTCGCGCGCCTTTGTCGCCGCAGCGGTGGCGGCCGGTGCATCCGGTACGGCGGCAAGCATGCCGGCGAGAAACAACAGTGTCGGGAGCAGGCGGAAATGATGGGTCATCGTGGGTGCTATTATCGCGCGGCTTTCGCGTGGTGGCGCGCGAGCGCCTCCACTTGCGCATGCACAAACTCTATCCGCTCGCTCGTCCGTTCCTGTTCGCGCTCGATCCCGAGACCGCGCACGACATGGTGTTTGCCGCGCTCGACCGCGCCGCCGCGCTGGGACTGGCGCAACTCGCCGCACCGCGCGTGCGGCCAGCGCCGGTCACCGTCATGGGCCTGTCGTTTCCCAATCGCGTGGGGCTTGCCGCCGGTCTCGACAAGGACGCTTCGCACCTGCGCGGGCTGGCCACGCTCGGCTTCGGCTTTCTCGAAGCGGGCACCGTCACCCCGCGCGCCCAGCCGGGCAATCCCAGGCCGCGGATGTTCCGCCTGCCGGCGGCGCAGGCGCTGATCAACCGGCTGGGCTTCAACAACGGCGGCGTCGGCAATTTCGTCGCCAACGTCGAGCGCTCCGGCTACAAGGGGATTCTCGGCATCAACATCGGCAAGAACTTCGACACGCCCAACGAGCGCGCCGCCGACGATTATCTCGCCTGCCTGCGCGCCGTGTATCCGCATGCGGCCTATGTAACCGTGAACATCTCGTCGCCCAACACCAAAGGCCTGCGCGACCTGCAGTCGGAAGCCGCGCTCGGGGCGCTGCTGGCGCAGTTGAAGCGCGCGCAGGCGACGCTGGCGCAGGAGCACGGCCGGCACGTGCCGCTCGCGGTGAAGATCGCGCCGGACCTGACCGATGATGCCGTGCGCGGGGTGGCGCGTCTCCTGGTCGAGCACCGGATCGAAGGCGTCATCGCGACCAACACCACGATCGCCCGCGACGCCGTCGCGGGACTGCGACACGCGGAGGAGACCGGCGGGCTGTCGGGCACGCCGGTGCGCGAACGCTCGAATGCCGTGATCCGCGTGCTGGCGGCGGCGCTGGACGGCGCGCTGCCGATCATCGGCGTCGGCGGCATCCTGTCGGGCGACGATGCGCGTGCCAAGATCGCGGCGGGTGCCTCGCTGGTGCAGCTCTACACCGGCCTCATCTACCGCGGCCCGGTGCTGGTGGCCGAGTGCGTGAAGGCGCTCGCCCGGCCCTGACGCGCTACCGCGCCGGCCGGTCGAAGACGAGGATCTTGCCGGTGGCCAGCGTGGTGAGCACGCCGTGCTGATTGGTGGCGGTGCCGTCCATCGCGGCGATGCCTCCGCCCTGCTTCGGCTTCGGCGCGAGCGCAACGATGGTCCACGCGATCGTCAGCGTGTCGCCGGGGCGCACCGGCGCGACGAAGCGCGCGTTGTGCTCGAGATAGGCATTGGCCGTGCCGTAGAAATGCATGCCCACCGGTCCGCCCATCAATGCGCTGGTCATCATGCCGTGCAGGATCCGGCCGCCGAAGCGCGACGCCCGCGCAAAGGTCTCGTCGACATGCAGCGGATTGAAGTCGCCGAGCAGGCCCGCGCTGGTGACGAGGTGCGTCTCCGTGATCGTCAGCGTGCGGCCGAAGGTGTCGCCCACGGCAAGATCGTCGAACCAGTGGCCGCTGCCGTCCATGGGAATGCCGCGAGGCGCGCGCCACCCGCGTCAGCGGGTGCCGCCCACCGGTTCCCAGCGAAAGCCGGCGGCCTCGACGCCTTCGCGCAGGTGGGCAAGGCCGGCGTCCACGTCGCGCGCGTCGCCCTTCACGCCCAGCTCGATGCGCCGCTCGCCCGCGGGCAGCAGCGACGGCAGGCTGAAGAGCTTCAGGGTCGGAAAACGCGCGACATTGGCCTCCATCAACTCCAGCAGCTGGCTCTCGCCGGCGCCGAAGACGAGGATCGCGCGCTCCGCCATCGGCGCGGCGCGCATGTCGGGGTACCACTGCGCCAGCGCCCAGTCGAACATCGGCCACGCCATCTGCGGAAAGCCGGGCAGGAAGAGATGGTCGCGGATCGCGAACGCCGCGACGCGGTTGACGGGATTGGGAATGATGCGGCTGCCTTCGGGAAACTCCGCCATCAGCACGCGATTGGGGTAGGCCTCGGGCCCGAAGCGCGCTTCCAGTTCGGCGACGGCTTCCGGGTGGCGGACCAGCGGCACGCGCAGCGCGGCGGCCGCGGCCTGCCGCGTGTGGTCGTCGGGCGTGGCCCCGATGCCGCCGAAACTCACGACGAAGTCGCCGCGCTCGAACGAGGCGCGCAGCAGCGCGGTCAACCGCTCCCGATCGTCGCCCACGTAGTGCGCGTAGTCGAGGCGCAATCCGCGCGCACGCAGCGTCTCGATCACGCGCGGCAGGTGCGAATCCTGCCGCTTGCCGGACAGGATCTCGTCGCCAATGATGGTCGCCCCGATGGCCTTCATCGCGGGGCCGGGCGCAGCACGCGACGCATCAATCGACCGCGACCGTTTCGGGAAACTTATGCTCGATCTGCGTCATCATGCTGGTGAATGCACGGTCGATCAGCGGCTCGGCCTCGACGAGGCGGGCGGTATCGGCGCGGAAGCGATCGGCCAGTTCCTCGGCCGTCATCGACAACGCCTTCTGGCCCTGGCGGTTGGTGAAGAGGTAGGTGCCGCGCAGCGGGCTCACCCACGCGAGCTTGGCAAAGGCGAGCTGGCCGCCTTCGGCTTCGAATTCGATCCACATGCCGCGCTCGAGGTTCTGCGCGATTTCGAGATAGTCGTCGTCCTGGACCTCGCGCTCGGGCTCCACGGGCTCGGGCACGGCCTGCGTCATGGCCACGGCGAGCGCTTCCGCCTTCGCGGCGAGCGCGTCGTTGCCGGCAGCCTTGGCCATCTCGGCCTGCGCCATCGCGGCCTCGGCCACCGCCGCCGTCGGCGAGGCGACCGTGGCGAACGCCGGCTTCACGGCAGCGGCATGCGCTTCCACCAGGTTGGCCATGAACGCTTCGCGCTGCTCCGGCTGCCAGCCGTCATGCCCGACACCGGCCGTCAGGCGCTTCAGCAGCGACGGGAGCAGCGCGACCAGATGCCGCCGGTCCTCGGTCGAGCGCTTGGGCTGTACGCTCCAGACGAGATCCTCGAGCGTGGCCACGCCGGCGATCCAGCCCTCCCCTCCCTCGCCGTCGGCGAGATATACGCGCTCCAGCGTGCCGCGCCAGTTCTGGCGCAGGAACGCGGCGAGGAAGTTGGGCACGGGGGCACCCTCGATGCGCTTCTCGATCTCGGCCCGGGCCACCACGTTGGCGATCTGCTGGCGGTCCTTCTGGTTGATCTCGTCGGCCGTCGAGCTGATGTTGGCCTCGGCGTCCTTCTCCTCCTCGGCCAGGAACGCCGCCAGCACTTCGCGCTGCTCGTCGAAGATCGCGAGATCGTCGGAAAAATTGTCGAGGATCTGGTGAACGATCCCGCCGAGACACTTGTAGAGCGGATCCTCCTGGCCCATGACCGGCGACCAGCCAAGACCCGCGTGCGCAAGTTCGTTGACGAGCAGGCGCGAAGGATGGGACTTCTTCGCGAAGAAGGCGCCGTCGAGCATCGCCGCCTTCAGCACCGGGATCTGCAGCCGGGCGAGCAGCGCCTTGATGCCGTCGGGCAGGTCGCGCGTCTCGAAGATGAAGTCGAACAGCATGGCGACCATCTCGATCGTCATCGACTCGATCTGGTTCGCCTTGGCGCCGAGCGGGGATTCCTGCAGGTCGCGCAGGACGTTGTGCAGGCCGTCGGGGATGCCGGAGAACCCTACCGCCGCGCCACCGACTTCGAACCCGGATTGGCCCGCCTGGAGGCGCGTCAGACCCTCATGCAGGTCGGCGCTGGTGATGATCGGCGCGCCGGGCATGTAGCCCGACGGGGTCATCGCCATCGGCGCGAAGGTGCGCATCGGCGACATGCCCGGCATGGAGATGGCCGGCAGGTCGCCGTCGGCGCCGCCCGGTGCGTAACCCATCGGCCCGGACCCCATCGGCGCTTGGCCGCCGGCCTCCGGGCCGTGCGCGTGCATTCCGGGCGCGTGCATTCCGGGCGGGGCTGCCGCCGGCGTACCGCTGCCGTACATGCGCTTGAAGAGCGCCATCACGTCCATCTCGGGCGGTGGCGCGGCGTCCTTCGCGGCCTTCGCCGCGGCGCGTTCCGCGGCGCGCTCCGCCGATCCGCCTCGGTTGATGGTGCCGGGCTTGGTGATCGCGGGAACGAGGTTGAGCCGCGTGAGGTGCGCGTTGACGTCCGCATAGATGGTGGCGATGCCGCCCAGCGGCGCCTGGTTCAGATCCTTCATGATCTGGAACTTGATCTTGCGTTCCGCCTTCAGCGATTGCACGGCATGCGCGAACGCGTCGACGATCGTGGACGGGGACAACGGATTGGCGTCGGTCGACAGGTCGGGCTTGCCCAGCAGGTGGCCCATGCCGCGGTTGAGCACCAGCAGTTCGTCGTGGCACGCGTTTTCCACCACCCGCGTGATGTTGCCGTTGAGGACGGACTCGTCCATCGCCGTGGTGTCGACCAGCGTCAGGTTGCGCGTGTCGGCCTTGGAGAACTCGGCGGCAACAGACGACTTGCCGGCGATCCGGTCGTTGATCAGCCCGCGCAGCTGCTTTTCGAACTCGGCCATCAGCGCGGGCCGCTCGCCCCGGAGCGTGCCGCGCGCGTCGAGATAGAGCTGCTGCTCGTCGCGGACGTCCGAGCGGCTGGCGCGTTCCATCAGCATATCCCCGACCTTGTCGAGGATCTGCGAAAACGCCACGGTCAGCCGCGTGATCGCCAGATCCCGGCAATCGTCGAGGATCTTGGCAATTTCGCGGGCCGGCTGGCGGCGGCTGGCGGTCTCGATGGCGCTGGCTTTCACTTGGACGCGGTTCAGATGCAGGTTTTGTGACGGCTCAATACGTTAGGACAGAATACCGCTAACTTACTGTAGCACGACGCCCCCCCTATGCCAACGTACTGGACAGCGACCTGCCGCGCGGTCACCGTGGCAGGTCGCTCCAGGCCTTGGACAGGCGCTTGAACGACACCGGAAAGGGCGTTTTCAGCTCCTGGGCGAAGAGGGACACCCGCAGTTCCTCCAGCAGCCACCGATACTCGTCGAGTTCGGGCTCCCGGCGCCCTTCCCGCCGGTTGCGCTCGGCCCGCTCGGCGAATTGCCGCCACAGCCCTGCCACCGCTTCCGCGTGCCGGGCATCGCGGTCGGGACGCTCGGCCAGCTTGGCCAGGCGCCGGTCGAGGCCCTTCAGGTACCGCGGCAGGTGCTGGAGCTGCGCCCAGCGGGTGGCACCGAAGAACCCGGGGTAAACCAGCGCATCGCGCTGGGCCCGTACTTCGGCTGCGACCCGCGCCTGGGCCTTCGGCACGGTGCCCAGGCGCAGGTTCAGCGCCTGCACCTCGGCGGCGACGGTGTGCAACAGCCGGAACGCCCCTTCGCTCACTGCCGGAAGGCGCGTCCGCGCACGCTTGACCCCCTCTGCAAAGGACTGGGCGTTGCGCGGCAGTGGATCGTCGGCCAGCAACGCGCGATCGAGCGCGGCGCCGAGGACATCGGCCAGCAACGCATCGGTGGCGATGGTGGCCTTGAACTGCAGCGCCGCAGCGGCAAAGCCGGCGCCGCCCTTTTCAAACCGGCCGATGGCATCGCGCAATTCCCGGCGCATGAGGCGCAGCACGCCACCACGCGTGGCCTCCGCAGCGGCCTCGGCCGTGTCGAGGAGCACCAGCGACACGCTGTCGCCGGCATCGACGAGCGCCGGATAGCCGGTGAGTCGCCTTCCATCGCGCTCGATGTGCAACAGTTCGGGCAGGTCGCCGAAATCCCAGCGAACGATGCCGGTGCGCTCGAACGCGGGGTCGACGCCCGCAAACGAAAGCTGCGCGGCCTGCCCCAGCTGCTCGCGCAGGGCCGCGAGGTCGCGTCCTGACGCCAGTTCCTGGCCCGCGGCGTCGACGACCACGATGTGTACGCGCAGATGTGCCGGCAGGTCCACCGCGGCAAACAATTCCGCCGGCGGCGCAGCGCCGAAGCGCGTCGCGAAATGGGCGCGCAGCGCATCGGGCGGCGACTGGCTGCGGTCCGGCTCCGCGTCGAGAAACGCGCTGACGAAGTCGGGGGCCGGCACCACGCGGCTGCGC
>JANNYI010000399.1:0-7166 GCA_031410015.1 Betaproteobacteria bacterium
GCGCATAGCAAGCGCAGGGCAAGCGCACGGCATGCGCACGGCAAGCGCACGGCAAGCGCACTGCAAGCGCACGGCAAGCGCACAGCAAGCGTACGGCAAGCGCACAGCAAGCGTACGGCAAGCGCACAGCAAGCGTACGGCAAGCGCGCAGCAAGTTCCGCAGCCAGCGCACAGGCCCGCAGCCAGCGCACAGGCCCGCAGCCAGTGCACAGGCCCGCAACCAGCGCCATCCGAGGGGCCGTTCGCCACGCATCCGAAACGGTGCGGGGCGCGCCGGCTGGGGCGGGCGCATTGGAGCCGCGTGTCCGCTGTGCGCGTGGCAAAAAATCGTCGCTCGGCTTCATCGAGACGACTCATTTTTTGCCGTCGTGCACCCGGACACACGCCTTGCGGCGACTAAGCCCGCTCCAGCCGGCGCGCGCCGCACCGCGCCGCGACGAACAGAACGCCCCGCACCGCGCCGCGACGAACAGAACGCCCCGCACCGCGCCAAGACGAACAGAACACGCAACGCCCCGCACCGTGCCGCGACGAACGGAGGTGCAGCGGCCCGCGAGTCCGAAGCTTCGCCGACAGCAAACGGCGATGGCGCGGAACGACTCGCATCCCGGTCGTATAGACTTGCTCAACATGGGCAACGCTCACGACCACGACGCGCACGACCACGCCGGTCACGACCACGGTCATCGACTCGCGCCGGATGCCGGTGCGGGGCCGCGCCGCGCGCTGCAGATCGCGCTTGCGATCACGTTGGCCTTTGCACTCGTCGAGGCCGTCGGCGGCTGGCTGTCAGGGTCGCTGGCGCTGCTGTCCGATGCCGGCCACCGGGTCGCAGATGCCGGCGCGCTGGCGCTCGCGCTCTTCGCGGCGGCCATCGGCCGGCGTCCGCCCTCGAGCCGGGCAACCTATGGCTATGGCCGTGCCGAAGTGCTGGCAGCGTTCGTCAACGCGATGGCCATGCTGGCGATCGTGGCGCTGATCACCATCGAGGCGGTCAAGCGCATTCTCGCTCCGGTGCCGGTGGCGGGCGGCATGGTAGTGGCGGTGGCGGTGGCCGGACTCGCTGCCAATCTCGTCGCCGCCTGGGTGCTGTCGCGTGCCACCGAGTCGATCAACACGCGCGCGGCGCTGCTGCACGTGATGAGCGATCTCCTGGGTTCGCTGGCCGCGATCATTGCCGGCGGCGTGATCATGGCCACCGGCTGGATGCCCATCGATCCGATCCTTTCCATCCTGGTCAGCGTCCTGATACTGCGCTCCACGTGGCGCCTGCTGAAGCAGTCGACGGGCGTGCTGCTGGACGGCGTTCCCACGCACCTCGATTACGAAGCCATCGGCAACACGCTGGCCGCGCTGCCGGGCGTGCAGAACGTGCACGACCTGCACATCTGGACGATGTCCGCCGACGGCGTGGCGCTTTCAGCGCACCTTGAGATCGCCAGCGCCGGCGAGTGGCCCGCCACGCTGGCCCGCGCACGGCGCGTATTGGTGGACGAGTACGGGATTGCACACACGACGCTGCAGCCGACGTGGCCGCTGGCGGTGTCAGCCTCCGCCACCGGGCGGGTCATTCCGCTCGTGCCCGCGGCGGCTGTCGCCGGGCACGACCAGGACCACGGCTCCGGCCACGCG
Organism: Betaproteobacteria bacterium; assembly: GCA_031410015.1. Classification (GTDB taxonomy): domain Bacteria; phylum Pseudomonadota; class Gammaproteobacteria; order Burkholderiales; family Casimicrobiaceae; genus VBCG01. The sequence continues at coordinate 1,633 of JANNYI010000399.1, forward strand.
CACTGACGCGCGCCAACGCGCCGTCATAGCCACTTCACCTTGCGGAAGTGGAAATAGAGATAGATGTCGATCACCAGCATGGCGCCCAGCGCCAACGGATAACCCAGCGTCCACTCCAGTTCCGGCATGTGCTTGAAGTTCATGCCGTAGATGCCCGCCACCATCGTCGGCACCGCGATGATGGCGGCCCACGCCGCGAGCTTCTTCGTGACCTCGCTTTCGGCGAGCGAGATCATGCCGAGGTTGACCTGGATTGCCGTGGTCAGCATTTCGCGGATGCCTTCGATCGACGCGTGGATGCGATGGAGGTGGTCGTAGACGTCGCGAAAATACTCACCCATGCCCGCGCAGATCTGCGGCACCCGGCCGCCGTAGAGGCGCCCGGTGGCTTCCATCAGCGGGTCCACCGCGTGCTTCAGGACCATCAGCTTCTGCTTCAGCGCGTAGAGCGCCTCGATGTTCGACCGCGCCGCGTTGTGAGCAAAGATCTGCTCCTCGATCGTCTCGAGTTCGGTCTCCAGTGCATCGATCACCGGGAAGTAGCGGTCGACCACGTTGTCCATCAGCGCGTAGAAGACGTAGCCCGAGCCGTACTGCAGCAGTTCGGGCTCGCGCTCCGTGCGCGCGCGCACGGCCGCAAAGCCCAACTGCGTGCGATGGCGCACCGACAGGACGTAGTTGGGGCCGACGAAGATGTCGACTTCGCCGGCGACGAGCGTGTCTTCGCCCTCGGGCGACTTGGCCTGTTCCAGCGTGTGCAACGCCGCGAACAGCGAGTCACCGTATTCCTCGATCTTGGGCCGCTGGTGGCCGTGGCGCGCGTCGTCGACGGCCAGTTCGTGGAGCCCGAATTCCTCGGCCATTTCATCGAGCTCGTCCCGCGACGGCTCGAACATCGCCACCCAGACGAAGCAGTCGGGGCGACTGACGTATTCGCTGATGTCCTCCTTGGGGAGGTCGGCCAGCTTGCGGCCGTTCTGGTACGCGACACAACTGATCAGCATGGGCGGGTGGCCGGGCGTTCGGGTGCGGGCATCATAATCCACCGCCGCGACCGCCCGGCTGTCGAGGCGGGCAGGGCACCGCGGGAGCCTCGCGTGTTACCCTAAATGACCGACAGTCATTTATCAGAACGATCACCACGTGGCCACAACGATGTCCGACAACACGCCGTCGCGCGTGCCCGACGCACCGGCGCCTCCGCGCGAGCTCCTGCTGTTGCTGACGCTGGCGGCGATGCAGTTCGTCAATATCCTCGACTTCATGATCATCATGCCGCTGGGTCCACACCTGATGCGCATCTTTGCGCTCGACCCCCAGCACTTCGGCTTTGTCGTCTCGGCCTACACGTTTGCTGCAGCGGGGAGCGGTTTCATCGCCGTGTTCTGGATCGACCGCGTGTCGCGCAAGCGCGCGCTGCTGACGATGTTCGGCGGTCTCATCGTCGCCACGGCCCTGTGCGGTCTCGCGACGTCGTATCCGCTGTTGCTGGCAGCCCGCATCGTCGCCGGCGTTTTCGGCGGCGTGATCGGCGCGCTGGTGCTGACGATCGTGGCGGATGTGGTGCCCTACGCGCGGCGCGCGCGCGGGACCGCCATCGTTGCTGCAGCGTTTTCACTGGCCGCCGTCATGGGCGTGCCGCTGGGGCTCTGGCTGGCGGCGAATTTTTCGTGGCGCGCGCCCTTCCTCGCGCTGGCGGGCCTTGCGCTGCTGCTGGCCGTCGTCGCCTGGCGCATCCTGCCGCCGCTCGACGCCAACCTGCGCGACGTGCAACCGCATAACCCGGTGGGCCAGCTGCGTGCGCTGCTGGGCGTGCCCAATCACCTCCGCGCGTTCGCCTTCATGCTGGCGCTCATGATGAGCGTGTTCCTGGTCGTGCCGTTCATCGCGGCCTACGCAGTCACCAACGCGGGGGTCCTCGAGACCGAACTGCCGTGGCTCTACTTCGCGGGCGGGCTCACCACGCTCTTCACCGCCCAGGTCATCGGCCACCTCGCCGATCGGTACGGGAAGAAGCGGATCTTCACGGTTCTGGCATTCATCTCGCTGCTGCCGATCCTCATCATGACGAACCTCACGCCGATGCCGTTTGCGGTGATCGTGGCAGTCTTTGTGCTCTTCTTCGTCTTTGTCCCGGGGCGCTTCGGCCCGGCCATGGCCTTGATGAGCGGCAGCGTCGTGCCGGAACTGCGGGGCAGCTTCATGAGCCTTTCCGGGTCGGTGCAGCAACTGGGCTCGGGCGTGGCTTCGCTGGTGGCCGGGCTCATCATCGGCCGCGCCGCGGACGGCACGCTGACCCGCTTTCACTGGGTGGGCTTCTGCGCCGTGGCGTTCACGCTGCTGGCGGTGGTGCTGGCGCGGTCCATTCGCATCGTCCCCGACGGCAGCACCGGTCCGGAGTAAGGGGATGCGGGCGCCCTTGGACGGCGCGCGTCGCGGCGGGTACCATCGCCGCTCCACCCGTTTGCGCCCCGCGCTCCGCCGATGATCATTCCGTCGCTGCTCGACACCGACCTCTACAAGTTCACGATGATGCAGGTCGTGCAGCATCAGTTCGCCGAGGCCCAGGTGGAGTACCGGTTCAAGTGCCGCGATCCCGGCGTGGACCTCACACCCTATGTGGAGGAAATCGAGCACGAGATCCGGGCACTGTGCGACCTGCGCTTCAAGCGCGACGAGCTGGCTTACCTGCGGCAATGGCGCTTCTTCAAGAGCGACTTCGTCGATCTCCTCGGCCTCTTTCATCTCGACGACCGCTTCATCAAGGTCGCGCGCATTCCGGGCTCCGACCGCGAGATCGACATCACGATCAAGGGGCCGTGGCTGCACACGATCCTGTTCGAGGTGCCCGTGCTGGCGATCGTGTCCGAGGTGTATTACCGGCACACGGTGCCGCAGCCGGATTTCACCGAAGGGCGGCGCCGTCTCGCCGCGAAGATCGCGCTGGCCAACGGGGTACCGAACCCCGATTTCCGCATCGCCGATTACGGCACGCGCCGCCGCTATTCGCGCGCTTGGCAGGACGAGGTGGTGGGCGCGCTCAAGGCCGGCCTGGGCGCGCACTTCGTCGGCACCAGCAACGTCAAGTTCGCGCAGGAGCACGGCCTGACGCCGCTCGGCACGATGGCGCACGAGTACCTGCAGGCGTGCCAGGCGGTGGGACCGCGGCTGCGCGATTCGCAGACCTTCGCGTTCAACATGTGGGCCCGCGAGTATCGCGGCGACCTCGGCATCGCGCTCTCCGACGTGTGCGGGATGGATGCCTTCCTGCGCGACTTCGACCTCTTCTTCTGCAAGCTTTTCGACGGCGTGCGCCACGACTCGGGCGATCCGTTCGAGTGGGGCGAGAAGATGATCGCCTACTACCAGCGGATGCGCATCGACCCGCGCACCAAGACGCTGGTGTTTTCCGATGGCCTCAACATGCCGCTGGCCATCCGGCTCTACGAGCACTTCAAGGGCCGCGCCCAGACGTCCTTCGGCATCGGCACCAACCTCACCAACGACCTCGGCTACGAGGCCCTGCAGATCGTGATCAAGATGACACGCTGCAACGGGCAGCCGGTGGCCAAGATCAGCGACGAACCGTCGAAGACGATGGACTACGACCCCTCGTACGTGAAGTATCTGCGCGAGGTGTTCCAGGTGCCGGAAGTGCCGGCGGCGGTGTAGAGTAGGCAGATGGCCACACCGCTTTCCGGCAACAAGTTTCCGCCCGTCGGCGTCGGCGTGCCCGGCACGCCTTCCGCGCTGGTGCCCAGGCAGCCCGACCGGCGCCTGCGCCTCGAGGACATCCTGAAGCTGATGGTGGCCGACGGTATTGTCGCGGCGGCCGACACCGAGAACATGCTGCGGGTGCGCACCAAGCAATACGACCATCCGCTGGAAACCATCGCCGCGATGCGCTGGAAATCGGCCAAGGCGCCGTTCAAGCTGATGACGCTCGACTGGATCGTCGAGTGGCTGGCGGGCAAGCTCAAGATTCCGTATCTGCACATCGATCCGTTGAGCGTCGACCTGGGCGCCGTCACGGCGGTGGTCTCCAACGCCTATGCCGAGCGCTTCCGCATCCTGCCGGTGGCGGTGGACCGGATGACGCTGACGGTGGCCACGGCCGAGCCCTTCGTGCGCGCATGGGCCGACGAGCTCGAGTTGATGCTGAAGCTCGACGTGAAATTCGTGTTTGCCAGTCCGGTCGACATCAAGCGCTATCTGGGCGAGTTCTACAACCTCGCGCGGTCGATGAAGCGCGCTGGGGAAACGTCGAAGGGCGAGCTCACGCTGCGCAACTTCGAGCAGCTGGTCGAGCTGGGCAAGGCCGGCAATCTCGATGCCAACGACCAGCACGTGGTCCACATCGTCGACTGGCTGTGGCAATACGCATTCGAGCAGCGCGCCTCGGATATCCATGTCGAACCGCGGCGCGACGTGGGTCTCGTGCGGTTTCGCATCGATGGCGTGCTGCATCAGGTCTACGCCATTCCGCAGCCGGTGCTGATCGCGATGACGTCGCGGATCAAGCTCCTGGCGCGCATGGAGATCGTCGAGAAGCGGCGGCCGCAGGACGGCCGGATCAAGACGCTGCAGCCCGATGGCGGCGAGGTCGAGCTGCGGATCTCGACGATGCCCACCGCGTTCGGCGAAAAGCTGGTGATGCGCATCTTCACGCCCGAGGTGCTGGTGCGCGACTGGGCCGACCTGGGTTTCGTGCCGGAAGACCGCGTGCGCTGGGAGAAGATGATCAAGGAGCCGCATGGCGTGATCATGGTCACCGGCCCCACCGGCTCGGGCAAGACCACCACGCTCTATTCGTCGCTCAAGCTGCTGGCACAGCCTGAGGTCAACGTCTGCACGATCGAAGACCCCATCGAGATGATCGAGCCGCTCTTCAACCAGATGCAGGTCACGCCCAACATCGGCGTCGACTTCGCCACCGGCGTGCGCACGCTGCTGCGGCAGGATCCCGACATCATCATGGTCGGCGAAGTGCGCGACCGCGACACCGCCGAGATGGCGGTGCAGGCCGCCCTCACCGGTCACCTCGTGTTGTCGTCGCTGCACACCAACGACGCGCCCACGGCGGTTACACGCCTGCTCGACCTGGGCGTGCCGCCATACCTCCTGTCGTCCACGCTGCTGGGCGTGATGGCGCAGCGCCTGGTGCGCACGCTGTGCCCGCACTGCAAGGCGCCGGGCGACCCGCCGGACGACGAAACCTGGCGCGCGATCACGTCGCCATGGCGTGGCGAAAAGCCGGAGAGCGTGATGCAGCCGGTAGGTTGCGTCGAGTGCCGGATGTCGGGCTACCTTGGCCGCATCGGGCTCTACGAGATCATGGTGATGACGCCGGCGCTGCGCCGGCTGGTGGTCCGTGATGCCGACGATCGCGCCATCCGCGAACTGGCCTACAAGGAAGGCATGAAACCGCTGCGCGTGTCCGGCGCGATGAAGGTGGCTGCCGGCATGACCACCGCCGAGGAAATCGTGAAGGTCGCGCCGCTGGCGTGAGGCGTGGACCGATAGTTGCTCCGGCG
>JANNYI010000400.1:0-4016 GCA_031410015.1 Betaproteobacteria bacterium
TGATGGTGTTCCAGGAATTCGACCAGTTGCTGCCGTGGAAGACGGTGCGCGAGAACGTGATGTTTCCGTTGCTTGCCAGCGGCCGCCTGGCCGGACGTGCGGCAGCCGAGAAGGCCGACGACGCGATCGCCAAGGTCAACCTCACCAAGTTTGCGCACAGCCTGCCGCACACGCTTTCGGGCGGGATGAAGCAGCGCGTGGCCATCGCGCGCGGCATGGCGATGGAGCCCGACATCCTGCTGATGGACGAGCCATTTGCGGCGCTGGATGCGCTGACCCGCCGCAAGATGCAGGACGAGTTGCTGGAACTGTGGGAGGACACGCGCTTCACCGTGCTGTTCGTCACCCACTCGATCCCCGAAGCCATCCGCATCGGCAGCCGCATCCTGCTAATGTCGCCACATCCGGGTCAGGTCAAGGCCGAATTGAACAGTCTGCCGCCGCACGCGCCGGCGGCCGAGCTCGACGCTTTGGAGAACACGATCCACGCGATGCTGTTTGCCGATGCCGTCGAGGAGGTTCCGACCCATGGCTGACGCCCCGTTTCCGCGCGAGGAAATCCTCCGCACGCCGATTCCCACCGCCGCCTTCGGCATCGTCGAGAAGCCCCTGTCGACATGGGAGCGCATCGGCAACATGGGCGGCGTGCGCAAACTGGCGCTGCTGCTGGCGCTGGCGCTGATCTGGGAGATCTACGCGCGCTGGCTCAACAACCCGCTGCTCTTTCCAACCTTTGGCGCGACGCTCGGTGCGTTCTTCGATGCCGTGGCCAGTGGTGAATTGCCGCGCAAGGCGGTGACATCGCTGCGGGTGCTGCTGGTCGGCTACGCCGCGGGGATCGCCTGCGCCGCGGTGCTCACGATGCTGGCCATCTCCACGCGGCTTGGCAACGACCTCCTGGAACTGCTGACCTCGATGTTCAATCCGCTGCCGGCCATTGCCCTCCTGCCATTGGCGCTGATCTGGTTCGGGCTGGGCGCCGGCAGCATCGTCTTTGTGCTGATCCATTCGGTGCTGTGGGCGGTGGCGCTCAACACCCATTCCGGCTTTCGCTCGGTGTCGACGACGCTGCGCATGGTCGGGCGCAATTACGGGCTGACCGGCTTGCGCTATGTGGGCAGGATCCTGATCCCGGCCGCGTTTCCCAGTATCCTGACCGGGCTCAAGATCGGCTGGGCATTTGCCTGGCGCACGCTGATCGCCGCCGAACTGGTGTTCGGCGTGTCGTCGGGGTCCGGCGGGCTTGGCTGGTTCATCTACGAAAACAAGAACCAGCTGGAGATTCCCGCGGTGTTCGCCGGCCTGTTCACGGTGATCCTGATCGGTCTCTTCGTCGAGAACGTGATCTTTCGCACGATCGAAATGCGCACGGTGCGCAAATGGGGCATGCAATCATGAACCGACATCTTCCCCGGCACGACTATCCGCGGTTTCACCTGGCGTTTCCGGTGACCGACCTCGACGGTGCCCGCGCGTTCTACGGCGCGTTTCTCGGCTGTGCGGAGGGGCGCAGCTCGCCACATTGGGTGGACTTCGACTTCTTCGGCCACCAGATCGTCGCGCACAAGGTGGCGGCGCGGCAGATGAACGATGCAACCAGCCTCGTCGACGGCGACAGCGTGCCCGTGCGCCACTTCGGCGTCGTCCTGTCGCTGTCGGAGTGGGAGGGCCTCGCCGCGCGCTTCAAGGCCGCCGATGTGGCATTCATCATCGAGCCGCACGTTCGCTTTCGCGGTGAACCGGGCGAGCAGGCCACGATGTTCTTTCTCGATCCCTTCGGCAACGCGCTCGAATTCAAGGCCTTCGCCGATCCCGATCAGCTGTTTGCAACCTGACCTCAACTCTTCACAGGCAAGGAAGCCATGCGCATCATCATCAGTGAATTCATGGACGACGAGGCCGTGGCCTCGCTCGCCGCGCAGTTCGATGTCGTGTACCAGAAGGATCTCGTGGACCGGCGGGATGCGCTCAAGGCGTCGCTCGCCGACGCGGATGCGCTGATCGTGCGCAATCGTACGCAGGTCGATCCCGACCTGCTGGCGGCGGCGCCGAAGCTGCGGGTGGTCGGGCGCCTGGGCGTAGGCCTCGACAATATCGACACGGCAGCGTGCGCGGCGCGCAGCATTGCGGTGATCCCGGCCACCGGTGCCAACGCGCTGGCCGTGGCCGAGTACGTGATCGGTTCGGCCATGCTGCTGTTGCGCACCGCGTACCAGTCGACGGCGGCCGTCGGCGACGGCAAATGGCCGCGTGGACCGTTGTCCAACGGGCGCGAAATCGCCGGCAAGACGCTGGGCCTCGTCGGCTTCGGCGGGATTGGCCGCCTGACGGCGAAGCTGGGGCGCAGTCTCGGCATGCGGGTGATTGCGTTCGATCCGCAGCTGCCGGCGTCGTCGCCGTTATGGGGCGAGACCGGTGCGCTTTGCGTGACGCTGGACGCGGCCGTCGCGCAGGCCGACGTGCTGTCGCTGCATGTGCCGCTGACGCCGGAAACGCGCAACCTGATGGGCCCCGCGCAACTGGCGCGGATGAAGCCGGACGCCATCCTGATCAACACGGCGCGCGGCGGCGTGGTGGACGAAGCAGCCGTTGCGGCCGCGCTGCGTGCCGGCAAGCTCGGCGGCGCGGCACTCGATGTGTTCGACGCCGAGCCGTTGCCGGCGGGGTCGCCGCTCGCGGGTTGTCCCAACCTGTTGCTGACGCCGCATGTCGCGGGCGTCACGCGTGAGTCCAACGTGCGCGTGTCGTCGATGATCGCCGCCGCGGTGGCCGCCGCGCTGCGTAACCCCTGACGGAGCCATCGATGCCACGATTTTCAGCGGACGAGTTGCACACACTGGCGGCTCGCGCATTGCGCCATGCCGGCGCGAGCGACGCGATGGCCAGCACCACAGCCAGGGCGCTGGTCGACGCCGAGTTGCAGGGCCTGGCGTCGCACGGGCTCTCGCGTATTCCGCAGTACACGACGCATCTGCGCAACGGCCGTGCCGACGGCGCGGCATTGCCGTCCATCGCCCGCGGCAAGGGTGGCGCGGTGCTCATCGATGCGCATTCGGGACTGGCGTTTCCGGCCTGCGCGCTGGCGGTGCAGGAGGCCATTGCGCGGGCGCGCGAGTTCGGCGTGGCCTTTGCTGGCGTGTGCAACAGCCATCACTTCGGCGTAGCCGCATGGCACCTGCTGCCGGTGGCGCAGGCGAGCATGGTCGGCCTCGCCTTCGGCAACTCCCCGGCCGCCATGCCGGCGGCCGGCGGCAAGCGACCGCTCTTCGGCACCAATCCGATTGCGGCGATCTTCCCGCGGCGCAACGGTGCGCCATTGACGATCGACCTGTCGCTGTCGGAGGTTGCGCGCGGCAAGTTGATGGTCGCGGCCAAGGAGGGCAAGTCGATTCCCCTCGGTTGGGCATTGGACGCGGCAGGCCAGCCGACCACCGATCCCAAGGCCGGGCTGGAGGGCTCGATGCTGCCGATGGGCGGCACCAAGGGCGCGATGCTGGCGCTGATCGTCGAACTGCTGGCCTGCGCGCTTACCGGCGCTGCGATGGGCTTCGAAGCGGATTCGTTCTTTGTCGATGCGGGCAATCGTCCGCGGATCGGACAGGCGTTCCTGGTGATCGATCCCGACGCGCTGGCCGGACAGGCGGCATACCTCGATCGGGTCGAGACGCTGATCAGCGCGATGCTGGCGGATGAGGGCGTGCGCCTGCCCGGCTATCGTCGCAACACGATCGCCACGCGCGCGGCCGCCGAGGGTGTGGAGATTCCGCAGGCGCTGGCCGACACGTTGCAGCGACTGGCGGGTTAGGCGTCCTGTAGGCGAGGCATCGCGCGGGTACGGGACCCGTAGGCGAGGCTTCAGCCTAGCGTGGTTACTGCGTGGCGATTGGTATTCAGCGTAGCCGCGGCGAGCGGCGGGCCGCGCGGGGCGGGCTTAGTCGCCGCAAAGCGTGTGGTCGGGCGCGAGCCGGCAAAAAGCCGGCGAGTCGATGAAGCCGATCACTGCTTTTTGCCACTCG
>JANNYI010000401.1:0-1645 GCA_031410015.1 Betaproteobacteria bacterium
CCCCACCCCCCCCCCCCCATTTGGGCCAAATTTGGGCCTCCCCGGGGGGGGGCGGGCGCGCTCTCTGCCCCCCCTTTGGGGGCGCCCCCCCCCCCCCCCCCCCCCCTCCCGGGGGGCGGGGGGGCCCCCCCCCCCACGAACCTGCTGGCGGTGACCTGCGTCGGTGCATCAGGCAGTGCCGCGAAATCCTCGAGCGGCAGCGACGCACAGGCCGCTTCCGTGCCGACCGTCGCCGGCGCGCCGGCAGGCACCTGCGCCTGCGCCGCTGCAGCGAGTGCCAGCGCACCCAGTGAACCGAGCAGCGAGGCAAAGAGGATTGTTCGTCCCATCTGTTGACTCCCTTGATCGTCACGCGTCCGCAAACACTCCTCGGCAAAGGTCTGGCCGCAGCGGCGCTGCCTCCCAGATACAATTCCGACGTTACCATCCTGCCGGTCGCTGCGCAGGCAGGGGCAGGAGACGAAAGTGGCGATTGACCGCGACGCTGTCGTGAAGTCCGTGGCACGCGTGTTCGAAGCTCCAGAACTGCGGGCGCGGGCGCCGCTGCCTGAATGGCCTCCGGGATCGCGGCCGCGGGGTATCCGATGAGCCTGCCGCTGGCCGGCGTACGGGTCGTCGAGATCTGCCAGATCGCCGCGGGTCCGTATTGCGCGATGCTGCTCGCCGACCTCGGCGCGGACGTCATCAAGATCGAGCCACCGGGCGGCGACGCCATGCGAGCGTGGCCGCCGCTGACGCAGGGCTTCAGCGAGAACTTCGCTGCGCTGAACCGCAACAAGCGTTCCATCGCGCTGGACCTGCGCAACCCGACGGATCTGGCGATCGCCCGGCGGTTGATCGACGCCGGCGACGTGGTCATCGAGAACAGCCGCCCCGGCGCGATGCGCCGTCTCGGGCTCGATCACGCCACCGTGGGCGCACTCCGACCGCAACTCGTTTACTGCTCGATCTCGGCCTTCGGCCAGAGCGGCCCGCGCAGCGCGGACGGCGGTTTCGATGTGACGCTGCAGGCCGCGTCCGGGATCATGAGCGTGACCGGCGAGCCGGGCCGTCCGCCGGTCAAGGCCGGAGTGCCGATCGCGGACTTCAGCACGGGCCTGTATGCGGCGCTGTCGATCGTCGCGCTGCTGCTGCGCGTGCGTGGCGGCGGAGCGGGTGGCCACCTCGACGTCCCGATGCTGGCAGCGAGCCTCGCGGTCGCGGCGCTGCAGACGAGCGAGTACTTCGGCACCGGGCGCGACCCGCAGGCGCTCGGTTCGGCGCATCCGCGCAACGCGCCGTACCAGGCGTTCGCTGCGGCCGACGGGCACTTCGTGATCGCGGCCGGTAACGAGCGGCTGTGGCGCAGCGTCTGCGAGGTAATCGGGGCACCGCAGCTCGCGTCGGATCCGCGCTTCGCGTCGACGTCGCTGCGGGCGCGGCACCAGGGCGAGCTGGCGGCGCTTCTCGAGCCGCTGTTCGCCTTGCGTCCGCTCGGGCACTGGCTCGACGCATTCCGCGCAGCCGGTGTGCCCTGCGAACCCATCAACACCTATTCGGCCGCGCTCGCGGACACGCAGGTTGCGCATCTTGGCCTGGTGCAGGCGATGACGCTCGGCAATGGCGCTGCTACCCGCACCGTCGGCGCCGCCGTCGCGCTGCCGGA
>JANNYI010000402.1:0-6345 GCA_031410015.1 Betaproteobacteria bacterium
CGCTTGCCGGACCCCTCCCCAACACCTTGTGCTCCGCGGCGTGGCTCAACCCTCGCCTACAGGACGTGCGCCGGCGCGAGGCTGAAGCCTCGCCTACAGGATGTGCGCAGGCGCGAGGCTGAAGCCTCGCCTACAGGACGAGGCACACGCGCCAGGCCGTAGCCTCCCGCATCGTCACGGACGGTGGGTGGCGGGGCCAGCGGGGAATCAAGGTTACCGCCAAAATATGACATAGGCATATTTTGATGGTAGTCTGCCGCCGATGCCGACGATCCAACTGGTGGATGGGCGGCGCCCGAGCGGAGTGCGCCATGGCCTTTACATTACCGCCGACTGTCGACGTTGCCGCCCGCACAATCGCGCCCGGTCCATGCCTGCGCCGCCTGCTCGCGACGGCCCTGGTGGCCTTGACCTGCTCGCCGCTCACCGCGCTGGCGCAGGCGGGCACCGACGCGGTCTACCGGTTCTACAACCGCCAGAGCGGCGCGCACTTCTACACGATTGCACTGGCCGAGCGCGACCGGGTGGTCGCGAGTTACCCGCAGTTCGCCTACGAGGGCCCGATGTTCGGCGCGTGGACGACCGCGGCCGCGGGCACCGTGCCCGTCTTCCGCTTCTACAACAAGAACACCGGCACGCATTTCTACACGGTGTCCGCGGCCGAGCGCGACAAGGTCATTGCGAGCTATCCGCAGTTCGTGTTCGAAGGGCCGGCGTGGCACGCGTTCCCCGCGCCCGGCAACGACGGCCGCGTCGGTGTGTTCCGCTTCTTCAACCGCAACACCGGCACGCACTTCTACACCGTATCGGTGGCCGAGCGCGACAAGGTGCTGGCGTCCTATCCGCAGTTCGCCGACGAAGGCATTGCGTTCTACGTGTTCCCCGCCGCCGCGACCCTCGCGCCGCCCGTGGTCGTGCGCAGTTCCGACGGCTGGCGACTGCTCCAGCAATCGACCTTCGGCGCCACGCCCCCGGCGCTTGCGCGCGTCAACGCGATTGGAGCCGCGGCCTATCTCGAGGAACAGTTCGCGCAAGCTGCCAGCGGCTACCCCGACGCCGAGTACTACTACCAATCGCTCGACGAGTCCAAGACCTGCTCATTCGCCGCATCGCGCAGCAGCGCCGACTACATCTGCGCGCGCGACCAGCTCACGCTCTTCCGCTTGCGCAACCAGTTTTTCGTCAACGCGCTGACCAAGCCCGACCAACTGCGCCAGCGCGTTGCCTGGGCGTTGTCGCAGTTCTTCGTTGTTTCCGGGATGAAGGACCCGGACATGGAGACCGCGTACGTGCAGGCCCGCTACCACCAGATCCTGTTTGACGAGGCCTTCGGGAGTTTCGAGAACCTGTTGACGCGCGTCACGCTGTCGCCGCAGATGGGCCACTACCTCGACATGGTGGACAACGCCAAGGCCGATCCGGGGGCCAGGACCGAGCCGAACGAGAACTTTGCGCGCGAACTGCTGCAGCTCTTCTCGATTGGCACGGTCGAGCTGAAGGATGACGGCACGCCGATCCTCGATGCCAGGGGCGTGCCGGTGCCCACCTACGGGCAGGCGGAGATCAAGGCGTTTTCGCGCGCCCTGACGGGCTGGACCTACGCGGCGTTCGACGCCGCGCAGGAACCTGGGCCCGACGACCGCCGCTTCTTCGGCAAGCCGATGGTACCGGTGGCCAATGCCCACGATACCGGCGCCAAGACGCTGCTGAAGGGCGCTGTGGTGCCCGCTGGCCAGAGCGCGGACATCGATCTCAAGTTGGCGCTGCGCAACGTGTTCCTGCACCCCAATGTCGGGCCGTTCTTCGCGCAGCACCTCATACGCCAGCTGGTCACCGGCAATCCGACGCCGGCCTACGTCGGTCGCGTTGCGGCGGTGTTCAACAACAACGGCAAGGGCACGCGCGGCGACATGAAGGCGGTGCTGCGTGCCGTGCTGCTCGACCCGGAGGCGCGAGGGGACGCGAAGACGGATCCGCGCTACGGCATGCTGAAGGAGCCGGTGCTGTTCGTCACCGGCATGCTGCGCCAGCTCGACGCCGCCAGCGACGGCAACCGGCTGTATGAACCAACGCGCGCGATGGGGCAGGACGTCTACTACTCGCCGACGGTCTTCAACTATTACCCGGCCGACTACACGATTCCTGGCACCACGATCGTCGCGCCCCAGTTCGGCATCCACAACACCAACACGGTGCTGCACCGGGCCAACTTCGCGCACGAGATGATCGACGACGGCGGGTGGGGGCCGGACAACGAGTTGCAGGGCGCAATCGGCACGAAGATCGACCTGCGTCCGTACCACGCTGCGGCGGCCGACACGGCGCAGCTCGTCTCGCTGGTCAACACCCGACTCTTCGGCGGCGGCATGCCGCTTGGCATCCGTGACGAGATCTACCAGGCCGTCGCGGCGCTTCCTGCCGCGAGTGCAACCGAGCGCGCCCGCGCCGCCGTGTTCCTTGCCGTCACTTCCTTCCAGTATCAGGTGCAGCGATGACCGATACCACGCGGCGACGTTTTCTGGGCGCATCGGGCGCGATGGCGGCCCGCGCGCTGTTTCCGGCATTGTCGATGGCGGCATCCTCCGTGCGCGCGCAGGCGACGGACTTCCGTGCGCTGGTGTGCGTATTTCTCTACGGCGGGAACGACGGCTACAACATGGTGGTGCCGTACGACGACTACGGCAACTATGCGACCGGCCGCAGCGGCGCCACCGGCGCCGCGCTCGCGCGCGACGAGCTGCTCCCGATCGCGCCGTCGAATCTCTCCCGCAAGTTCGGCCTTCATCCAGGTCTCGCGCCGCTGCTGCCCGCGTTCGAGCAGAAGAAGCTCGGCGTGATCTGCAATGCAGGCACCCTGGTGGCGCCGGTGACGCGCGCCGAGTATCGGGCGGGCTTCAAGCGCCCGCGCAACCTCTTTTCCCACAGCGACCAGCAGGCGACATGGCAGGGGCAGGTGCCGGGCCAGCTCACCGCCAGCGGCTGGGGCGGGCGCATCGTCGACGTGATCGGCGCCGGCAATGGTGCACGTGCCATCCCCGGCATGGTGTCGCTCGCCGGCGATGCGCTCTACACGGTGGGGCAGTCATCGCTGCCGGTGGCGCTGTCGCGCTTCGGCTCGCTGGGCCTCGCCGGGGATCGCGACTCGCCGGAAGGCAGGATCCGCTACGAGGCGATGGCGCGCATTCTGGCTGCCGATCGCGAGAATCAACTGGTCGCGCAGGCCTCCGAGGTGATGGCGCTGGCGGTGCGCAGCAGCGAGGCGCTCGCGGGCGCCCTCAACGATTCCAACGGCGCGATCGACGCGGCGTTTGCCGGCGTCAACGGCGGCCTCGCGGACCAGCTCTACCAGACGGCCAAGCTGATCGGTGCCCGCACATCGTTGGGGGTGGCGCGGCAGGGGTTCTTCGTGTCGATGGGCGGGTACGACACGCATAACGAGCAGCGCGGCGAACACGCGCAACGGCTGTCCGAACTTGCCACGGCGCTGGCGGCGTTCCAGCGCGCGCTGGATGCGCTGGCGGTTGCCGACAAGGTGACCACGTTCACGCTGTCCGACTTCGGTCGCACTTTTCGCATCAACGCCAATGCCGGCACGGATCACGCGTGGGGCAGTCCGCACCTGGTGCTGGGCGGCAGCGTGCGCGGCGGGGCGTTCTATGGCCGCTATCCGGACCTCAGCATCGGCGGTCCGGACGACGCTGGCGACGACGGCGCCTTCATTCCCAGTGTCGCGACCGAACAGTACGGCGCCACGCTCGCGCGCTGGTTCGGCGTGCCGGCAGCGGCGTTGCCGCAGGTCTTCCCCAACCTCGGCGCATTTCCGGTCGCCGACCTTGGATTCCTTGGGTGAGCCGGCCCGGGGAGTTCAATTCCATCGTCATAAAATCTACGGAAGCACGGTGGCAGGAAACATTTGGCGAAATTTGCCTCAGCCTACCTATCGCGAGCATCGAAGGGAGCGTCAATGCGGCCAAAACGGACGAATCCAAATGTCATGAATGTGTTCAGGGCACAACTTGACGATATGACATGTGAAAATAAAACACATTAAAAAACAAGATATTACAAATCATTGTTCACATGGCATCTGCATAAAAAGCAAACACGGTATGCCGTTCGTCGCCTCATTGCCAGATATGGCTTGTAAAGGAAAATCTTATGATGAATAATCCGGGCACAGGGGAGCGCTCCGTCCATTTGCCTTCACGGAACTTCGTGGAGAACAAAGGGCAACCGGCATCGACGGGCGAGCCATTAACAGAACCATCGACCAAGGTCCGGAGGCCGGTGATGCGGGGCGCAAACAACATGGTTAATGAAGTGGCACCGCGGGTTCGCGGTTGGCGTAACCAGGCGATCGTGGTGGTCGCGCTCGTGGCGAGCTTGTGCGCAGGCTGGGCACAAGCGACATTGACCGAGGTCTACCGCTTCTACCATCTCGACGCGGGCCGGCATTTCTATACAGCTAGCGCGGACGAGCGCGACAAGGTCCTGGCGAACTACCCGCGCTTCGCCTATGAAGGCATTGCGTTCTTCGCGTATCCCACCCAGGATCCGGGCACCATCCCCGTCTACCGCTTCTATCACACGGGCAACGGCAGCCACGTCTACACCGCGTCGGAAGCGGAAAAGGCGTCGATCCTGACCAACTTCCCGATTTACTCGTATGAAGGCGCCGTGTTCTACGCGGAAGCGAGCGCCGCCAGCGGCGCGATGCCGCTTTATCGCCTGTACAACTCCAGGCTCGGCACGCACTTCTTCACCACCAGCGGCCCGGAGGCGAACTCCGCGGTGGCCACGTGGCCCTGGTTTGCCAGCGAAGGCGCGACGTTCTACGTGCGTCCGGGTCCGGGGCAGCCGGGCAACGGCGCCAACATCGCGCCCAGCGCAAGCCTTTCCACCGCGGCGACGCAGGTCAGTGTCGGCGACACGATCAAGCTGTCGGCCGTAGCTGCAGATCCTGACGGCACCGTTGCCAAGATCGACTATTTCCTGGGCGCGACCAAGATCGGCACGACGATGTCGGCGCCGCACACGATGAATTACGTCGCCGCGGCCGCCGGTTCGCTGATGTTCAGCGCGGTGGCCACCGACAACGGCGGGCTTTCCGGCGCGTCGAACAGCATCATGGTCACGGCGATGGCCGCGGGTTCAGGTGGAACGCCGCCGCCGCCGACGCCGACCAACGCACCGCCCACGGTCACGTTGACCACGTCGGCAACAGCCGTGATGGCGGGCACGCCCGTGCTGCTTTCGGCCAGCGCTGCGGATACCGACGGCAGCGTGACCAAGGTGTTCTTCTACAGCGGCGCCGTCCAGCTCGCGAAAGTCACCGGCGCGCCGTACACAACGTCGTTCACGCCGGCATCGGTGGGCACGTATCTGCTGAGCGCAGTCGCCGTCGACGACGACGGTGCGCAGACCACGTCGAACTCGGTGCTGGTCACGGCAGCCGCCGCACCGCCGGGTCCGAACACGCCGCCCACCGTCTCGCTCGTGACGTCCGCCAGCAACATCTCGCTGGGCGGCACGGCGTTGCTGACCGCGTCCGCGGCCGACGCCGATGGCTCGGTGGCCAAGGTCGACTTCTTCGACGG
This sequence comes from Betaproteobacteria bacterium, assembly GCA_031410015.1. Taxonomy (GTDB): domain Bacteria; phylum Pseudomonadota; class Gammaproteobacteria; order Burkholderiales; family Casimicrobiaceae; genus VBCG01. The sequence continues at coordinate 5,598 of JANNYI010000402.1, forward strand.
CGCGACGCCGATCAATACGGATACGGCAGCACCTTTCGCCTACTCCTTCACGCCGGCTGCTGTCGGCACGTATGTGATCAAGTCGATCGCCACCGACAACAAGGGTGCGGCCACGACGTCGAACACCGTCACCATCACGGTTGCCGAAGCGGGAAGCGGCAACAGCCCGCCGATCGCCTTGCTGTCCGCTTCGCCGACGACGGTGGCGCCCGGCGTGCTGTCGGTGCTGACCGCCACGGCCTTCGACATCGACGGCACCATCGCCAAAGTGACGTTCTACGAAGGCGCGGTGTCGCTGGGACAGGTGACCACCGCACCGTACAAACTCAACTTCGTGTCGAGCACGCTCGGCGCGCATACGCTGAAGGCCATCGCCCAGGACGACAAGGGCGCGACCACCACCTCGAATACGGTGGTCGTCACGGTCGCCAGCGGCAGCGGCGGGGGCGGGGGCGGCAACAAGCCCCCGACGGTGTCGCTCGGTGCGGCGCCATCCACGGTTGCCATCGGTGAAGTCTCGACGCTGACCGCCACGGCGGCCGATGCGGACGGCACGGTCACCAAGGTGGCCTTCTACAGCGGCGCGACGCTGCTGGGCCAGGTCACGACGGCGCCGTTCAAGATCGATTTCACGTCCAGGGTCACGGGTACGTTTTCGATGACGGCCGTTGCCACCGACAATGCCGGCGCGGCCACGACGTCGACCCCGGTTACGGTCACGGTGAATAGCGGCGGTGGCGGTGGTGGC
>JANNYI010000403.1:0-1392 GCA_031410015.1 Betaproteobacteria bacterium
GTTTCCGCCACGCGCCCGACATCGTTGCGACCGAGGTCCAGCAGCATCACGTGCTCGGCAATTTCCTTCGGGTCGTTGGCGAGCTCCACCGCCAGCGCCTCGTCGAGTTCGCGCGTGGCGCCGCGCGGACGGGTGCCGGCGATGGGGCGCAGCGTGATCGCGCTGCCTTCCTTGCGCACCAGGATTTCCGGCGACGCGCCCACCACGTGAAAGTCGCCGAAGTCGTAGTAGAACATGTAGGGCGACGGGTTGATCGAGCGCAGCGCGCGATAAAGCGACAGTGGCGACGCGGCAAAAGGCATCGCCATCCGCTGCGAGATTACGACCTGCATGATGTCGCCCGCCGCGATGTACTCGCGCGCCCGCGCCACCGCCGCCTTGTAACCGGCCTCGCCGAACTCGCTCGCGGCGTGCGCGGTGGCGGTCCCGGTCTGGTAGGGAATGGCCACCGGTTCGCGCAGTTTGCCGCGCAGCTGCGCGAGGCGCTCCCGGGCCTTGCCGTAGGCATCGGCGTCGCCCGGATCCGCATAGACGATCAGCGAGATCTTGCCCTTCAGGTTGTCGACGACCGCCAGTTCCTCGGTGAGCAGCAGCAGGAAATCCGGGATGTCGGCCAGGCCCGCCGTGGGCGGCTTGGCGGTGTGGGCAAGCTTGTGTTCGATGTGGCGCACGATGTCGTACGCGAAGTAGCCGGCGAGCCCGCCGCAGAATCGCGGCAGGCCCGGCAGCGGCGCCGCATGAAACCGCGCGCGAAACGTCTCGACGAAGGCCAGCGGATCGCCGTCGAAGGATTCGCGGACGCCGCCGTCGTCCTCCACGTCGACATGATTGCCGTGGGCGCGCAGGCGCACCTTGGCCGGCAGGCCGATGAACGAATAGCGGCCGAAGCGCTCGCCGCCCACGACGGACTCGAGCAGGAACGAATAGCGCTGGTTGGCGAGCTTCAAATACAACGACAGCGGCGTATCGAGATCCGCAAACAGCTCGAGCACGAGCGGGATGCGGTTGTAGCCCTGCGTGGCCAGGGCACGGAATTCGGTTTCGGTGATCATGACTCGACCTCGTGCTTCATTGCGCTTGCATCCGGGGCGTCGCTTGAATGGTGTGCGCGCGACGCGAACGCGGGGGTCAGGAGGGGCGCCGCCAGCGCCACTCGCCCGCGCGCCGCCACGTCGCAGGCGCGACAGGCGTACCGGAAACGACGAGGTCGAAAATATCGGACATGTTGTGGGTCAGGCCCGGCGCACCCACAGCGGGATGTCGTCGAGCGAATCGACTATACCATCGGCCGCAAAGCTTTGCACCGGCCGCCCTTCGGTGTAGCCATAGGGGACGGCGAGCACCGGCGAGCCGGCAGCGCGCGCCGCATCGACGTCATTGGCCGAATCGCCG
>JANNYI010000404.1:0-1201 GCA_031410015.1 Betaproteobacteria bacterium
AGCGCGCACGTGAAGAGCGCCTCCGGCACCCAGCCGGCGATCTGCTGGTAGCGGCGTCCCGCTACTTCGCCGCCATGTAGGCACGGACCAGTTCCACCGCGCTCTGTGAGTTCGGCGGCAGCTCCACGCCCGTCTGTCCCAGCGGCTGGGTGCGCTGACCCCAGCGCACCAGGTGCGCGCAGAACGTCAGGCCGGCGCCGAATGCGGGCATCAGCAGCAGCGCGCCCGGAGTGACAAGGCCGGCCTCCAGCGCCTCGCACAGCGCCACCGGCACAGTGGCCGCGGACATGTTGCCGTAGCGATGCACGTTGACGAACACCCGCTCCATCGGCACGCCGGAGCGCTTGGCCACCGCCTCGATGATGCGCAGGTTGGCCTGGTGCGGTATCACCAGGTCGATCCTGTCGGGCGTGACCCCGGCGCGTGACAGCACGTCGGCGCAGGCCTCTCCCATGCCGGTCACGGCCTTCTTGAAGATCTCCTGCCCCTCGAACTGCCACTCCGTCTTGCCGTAGCGGCGCCCCTTGTTGGTGTACGCACCGCCCATGCCGTGGATCCGCAGGATCTCGCGCGACTCGCCGTAGCAGCCGAGCTTCTCCAGCAGCAGTCCTTCCTCGCGGTCGGTTGCCTCGAGCACCACCGCGGCCGCGCCATCGCCGAACAGCACGGCGACGTTGCGGTCGGTCCAGTCCATGTAGGGCGAGATCAGCTCCGCGCCCACGACCAGCGCGCGCCGCGCCACCCCGGTGCGGATCATCGCGGTGGCGGTGGAGAGCCCATAGAGGAAGCTGGTGCAGGCGGTGTTGACGTCCATCGCCGCGCAGCCATTGGCGCCGATGCGGGCCTGAAGCCCCGACGCCTGGTTCGGCGCCTGGTCGTCAAAGCTGGTGGTGCCGAAGACGATCAGGTCGATGTCCTTGCCTGCGACGCCGGCGCAGGCCAGCGCCCGTTCCGCCGCGACGTAGCCCATTTCGCCCAGCGACACGTGCGAGATGCGGCGCTCGCGGATGCCGGTGCGCGTGGTGACCCACTCGTCGGTGGTGTCGAGAAAGGCGGTCAGCCCTTCGTTGGTCAGTACGGCCGGCGGCAGGCACTTGCCCCAGCCCGTGATCCCGGCATGGGGCACGGCGATTCCCTGTTCTTCTGGTTGCTGCGCCCGGAGAATACCCGGACACCGCCCGTTCCACGAGTCGGCCAGCCC
>JANNYI010000405.1:0-8816 GCA_031410015.1 Betaproteobacteria bacterium
ACTCGCGCTCTCTCCCCTCAATGCCTGACGACCATAGCCCGCCGGACCCACCCCTTCCCATCCCGAACAGGACCGTGAAACGGCAGTACGCCGATGATAGTACGGAGTTCCCGTGCGAAAGTAGGTCATCGTCAGGCACCCCACACCCCAACGCCCAACCGCCATCGGTTGGGCGTTTGGCTTTGGTGCCGGCGTTGAGTACACCTGATGTCGCATCGTTCGGCGCACCCGATACGCGATAAACTTTCGTCTGTCTGCGCCGCGCAAAACCATGACCGCCGAAAACTATTCCCTGTCCGTATTGCGGCAGCTCGAAGCCGAGAGCATCTACATCATGCGGGAGGTTGCCGCCGAATTCGAGCGCCCGGTCATCATGTACTCGGTGGGCAAGGATTCGTCGGTGCTGCTGCGCCTGGCGCAGAAGGCTTTCGCGCCGGGCCGCATACCCTTCCCGTTGCTGCATATCGACACGGCGTTCAAGTTTCCCGAGATGTATGCCTTCCGCGACCGGGTATGCGCCGCTGCCGGCGTGGAGTTGCGCGTGCTGGGCAACGACGCCGCCATCGCCGCGGGAACCAATCCCTGGGATATCGGCACCGTCAATTGCTGCGGCCTCCTGAAGACCAAGGCGCTGCTCGATGCGCTGAAGGCCGGCGCCTACGACGCCGTGATCGGCGGCGCGCGCCGTGAGGAGGAGCGCTCGCGCGCCAAGGAGCGCATCTATTCGTTTCGCGACGGCCACGGGCAGTGGGATCCGCGCAACCAGCGTCCGGAACTGTGGAACCTCTACAACGGCCGCATCCATCCCGGCGAGAGCATCGGCGTCTTCCCGCTGTCGAACTGGACCGAACTCGACATCTGGCGCTACATCGCCACGGAGAACATCGAGGTCGTGCCGCTGTACTTTGCGGCCGAGCGCGAGGTGGTGCGCCGCGGCGGGCAGTTGCTGCCTGTCGGCGCGAAGACGCGGCTCCTGCCTGGAGAAGCGGTCGAACGCGCGATGATTCGCTACCGCTCGCTGGGCTGCTATCCATGCACCGGCGCGGTTGAATCGAATGCGATGAACGTCGGCGACATTGTCGCGGAACTCGAGATCACCCGCTTCTCCGAACGCGTCACCCGCGTGATCGATCACGACCGCGATGGTTCCATGGAGCAGAAGAAGCGCGAAGGCTACTTCTGATGGCAACCATGGTGGCAACGCCGCGCGAGTCGACCCAACGCGAACCGGATCTGCTGCGCCTCACGACCGCCGGCAGTGTCGACGACGGAAAATCCACGCTGATCGGCCGCCTGCTGCACGACGCCGGGGCCATCTACGAGGACCAGCTGGAAGCGCTGCGGGCCAAGGCGGCCGCCGGCACCGGCGCGATCGACCTGTCGCTGATCACCGATGGCCTGCGCGCCGAACGCGACCAGGGCATCACGATCGACGTCGCCTACCGCTATTTTTCCACGCCGCGCCGCCGCTTCATCATCGCGGACACGCCGGGACACCTGCAATACACGCGCAACATGGCCACGGGCGCGTCGACGGCCGACCTGGCGGTCATCCTGATCGACGCGAGCATCGGCATCCAGACGCAGTCGAAGCGCCATGGCTTCATCGTTTCCATGCTGGGCGTGCCCCGCATCGTCGTTGCAGTAAACAAGATGGATCTCGTCGGCTTCGATCGCGATGTGTTCGAGCGCCTGCGCGACGAATACGGCGCCTTTGCGTCCCGCCTGCGCTTTTCCGACGTCACCTTCATCCCGATCAGCGCGTTGTCGGGCGATAACGTGGTCCATCGCAGCACTCAGACGCCCTGGTTCGATGGGCTGCCGCTGCTGCCGCACCTCGAGAGTGTGTACGTGGCCGGTGACGCGAATCTGATCGACTTCCGCTTTCCAGTTCAGCGCGTAGTACGGCCGGACCAGAACTTCCGCGGATACGCGGGTGCCGTGGCTTCGGGGGTGGCGCGGGTCGGCGACGACGTGGTCGTGCTGCCTTCCGGAAGGCGAACCAGCATTGCACGGATTCTCACCGCCGAAGGCGATCGCGACTACGCGTTTCCGCCGCAGGCAGTGACGGTGTGCCTCGCCGACGATGTCGACGTTGCCCGGGGCGACATGCTGGCCCACCCCAACAACATTCCCCGCGTGGAGCGCACACTCGAGGCCATGGTGGTGTGGATGAGCGAGGCGCCGCTCGATCCCGGCCGCGTCTATCTGATCAAGCAGACCACGCGCACGGTCAAGGCGAGCTGCAGCGACGTCGTTTATCGCGTCAATCCCGATACGCTGCATCGCGAGACGACCACGCAGCTGCAATTGAATGAGATTGGCCGGCTGCGCTTCACGCTGTTCGAACCGTTGTTTGTCGACGAGTACCGGAAGAACCGCCGGACCGGCGGATTCATCATCGTCGATCCGGCTTCGAACGCGACGGTTGCTGCCGGCATGGTCATCGAGCGGAAGGCTGCGGCCGATCCTGTTGCGCCAAGCGAGCGCACCGGCAGCAACGTGTTCCGCCAGGCCGGCAAGGTGGCCAGCGTCGATCGCTCCCGGATCCTCGGGCAGACACCGCTCACGGTCTGGCTCACCGGGCTTCCGGGATCGGGCAAGTCCACGCTTGCCCATGCGCTCGAGCGCCGGCTGATCGATGCAGGCCACGCCGCGTTCGTGCTCGATGGCGACAACCTGCGCCATGGCCTCACCCGGGACCTGGGCTTCACGCCCGATGCCCGGCGCGAAAACGTACGGCGCGTAGCTGAGGCCGCGCGGCTCATGAACGACGCCGGCCTCATCGTGATCGCCGCGCTGATTTCGCCGTACCACGAGGACCGGGCCATGGCCCAGTCGATCATCGGCGCGGAGCGCTTTCTCGAGACGTACCTGTCGGCGTCGGCCGACGCGTGCGAGAAGCGCGATCCCAAGGGCCTCTATGCTCGCGCGCGTCGCGGCGAGCTGGCGGAGTTCACCGGCGTCAATGCGCCATACGAGCGCCCGGACGCGCCCGCGCTGGAGCTCCCCAGCGGGACGGAATCGATCGAGCGCTGCGTCGAGCGCCTGTTCGACGTGGTGGCGCAGCGCGCGTTTCCGAACGCGCGCGGCTGACACCGGCGCGGATCCCGCTAGCGCGGCTGGCCGTACGTCGCGAACTTGTCGAGCACCACGCGCATTTCGTCGTCGTCCAGCACCACCGGCGTGCCGACCTGCAGCGCGTGGGCGTACATTTCCGCGAGATTCTCGACTTCGATCGCGAGCGCAAGCGCGCCTGCCAGCGATGCACCAAGCGCGATGACGCCGTGGTTTGCCAGCAGGCAGGCGCGGCGCCCGTCCAGCGCGGCCAGCGCATGATCGGAAAGGGCCTGAGTGCCGAACGTGGCATACGGTGCGCAGCGAATGTCGCTGCCGCCTGCAACCGCCACCATGTAGTGGAAGGCAGGAATGCGAAGGCGCAGGCAGGCCAGCGCAGTGGCGCGTGGCGAATGGGTGTGCACGATGGCGGCTGCATCCGCGCGCTGCCGATAGATGTCGCGATGGAAGCGCCACTCCGACGATGGCATCCGCGCGCCGGCGACCGTGCCGTCGAGCGCCACCGCGACGATGTCGCTCGGCGCGGTGTCCGCGTAGGGAAGCCCCGTCGGGGTAATCAGAAAACCGTCGAAGTCCGGTGCCTGCCACCGCGCGCTGACGTTGCCCGACTTCCCGCGATTGATGTTCGCGGCATTCATCGCCAGCGCGGTGGCGATCACGGCGTTGCGCAGCGCGAAATCGCCGGCCGCCACGCTTACCTGGCCCGATCGGGAAACATCGCCGCCATCCACTGTTTCGACGCGCGGGTGATGCCGCGCTCGGTGACGAGACCGGTGACAAGGCGCGCCGGCGTCACGTCGAAGGCGTAGTTGACGGCCTTGGTGCCGTGCGGGGCGATGGCCACGCGGACGGTCTGGCCGTAGTCGTCCCGGCCCGCCACCGTCAGCACTTCGTCGGTGTCGCGCGTTTCGATCGGGATGCCGCTGCCGTCGGCCAATTTCCAGTCGATGGTCGGCGACGGCAGCGCGACGTAGAAGGGGACGTTGTTGTCGCGCGCCGCCAGGGCCTTGTCGTAGGTGCCGATCTTGTTGCATACGTCGCCGTTGGCCGCGACGCGATCCGCGCCTACGAACACGACGTCGACGTCGCCGCGCTGCATCAGGAGGCCGCTGGCGCTGTCGGGGAACAACGTGTGCGGTATGCCGCGATGGTCAAGCTCCCACGCGGTGAGGCTGGCGCCCTGCATGCGCGGCCGCGTTTCGCTCACCCAGACCTCGAGGGCCAGGCCCTCCGCGTGCGCGAGGAAGATAGCCGCGGTGGCGGTGCCCCAGCCGCAGGTGGCAAGCGCGCCGGCATTGCAATGGGTCATCACCCGCACGGCGCCCGGCCGGCGCTGCGCGATGGAGCGCAGCAGCGCCGCGCCGTGCTCGCCGATGGCGTAGTTGATGGCGACGTCCTCGGCCGCGATGCCATCGGCCTCCGCCCATGCCGCGTCGGCACGCTCTGCAACCGGTAACGGAAGCACCCTGTCCCGCACGCGGTCGAGCGCCCAGCGCAGGTTGATCGCGGTTGGCCGGGTGGCATCCAGCGACGAGTGCGCCTTGGCGAGACCGGCGTCGCTCGCGTCTCGATCGAGCGCCAGCGCCAGGCCATATGCGCCGACGGCGCCGATCAGCGGCGCGCCGCGAACCCACATGCGGCGAATGGCGAGCGCCGCGGCCTCGGCATCGCTGATGTTGACCCGCAGCAACGCGTGCGGCAACGCGCGCTGGTCGATGACCTCGACATGACGCGCGCCGGGCGGATGAACCAGTGCGCGGTAGGACGCGGGATCCGCGCGGGGCAAGGATGCATCCCGCTGCGGCGCCGACAGCATCACTTCATGACCTGCAGCAGGTTGTTGAAATCGTCGGTCCAGACCCGCCAGTCGCGACGCGCGGTGATGCCTAGCGCGGCCTCCGTCAGCCGCGGATGATTGAGGCGGATCGGGTCGCGGGCGATGAGCACCCAGCTCGACGAATTACCCAGCGGGTCGGCGCCGGGGTCGCTGATCCACACCGCGTGCAAATCGAGCGCGTGCGCGATGCCCTCGACGACGGGCACGAGGTCGAGATATCGGTTGGTGACGTGAAACGCGATCACGCCGTCCGGCTTCATGTGCCGCAGGTAGATCTCGACGGCCTCCTTCGTGATCAGGTGCACGGGGATGGCGTCGCTCGAGAATGCATCGATCGCCAGTACATCGAACTGCTGCGGCGGCTCGCGTTCGAGCTTGAGGCGCGCATCGCCCAGCGGCAATTCGATCGTCGCATCGCTGCTGCCGAGGAACGTGAAGTCACGCCTGGCGATGTCGATCACGCCGGGATTGATGTCGTAGAACCGGTAGACGTCGCCCTTGCTGCCATAGGCGGCGAGCGTGCCGGTGCCCAGCCCGATCACGCCGACCTTGATCGGGTCCTTGCGGGGATGCAGCGACTCGATCAGGCGGCCGATGCCGGAATCCTTCGTGTAGTAGCTGGTGGGCTGCGTCTTCAAGTCGCCCTGCAGGTACTGCTTGCCGTGCATGATGTTGCCGTGGATCAGCTGGCGGCGATGATCGATGTCGTCGCCTACTTCCTGCACGCGCAGCACGCCGTAGAAATTGCGCGTGACGACGATGGTACTGCGGTAGAACTCGGTCACCGCCCAGATGCTGCAGCCGATGGCAACGACCAGCGCCACCAGTCCCAGCACGCCGTAGACGGGCGGTTCGCGCCGCACCTGCCACAGGAGCAGCAGCGTGCAGAGCACCAGCGCACCGCCGAGTTCGAAATCGGCGGGCAGCAGGAGCGGCGCCAGGATGCCGACCACCGCCGAGCCGAGCGCGCCACCCAGCGAGACCATGAGGTAGAAGCGCGTGAGGTAGCGCGGCGCGGGTTTGAGGCGCACCAGTTCGCCGTGGCAGAACATGCAGGCGAGGAAGAGCCCGACGCAGAACACGCCGACCTGGATCTGCAGTTCGTGGGCCAGCGACGGGTCTGCCAGCGTCCACGCCATCACGCCCAGGGCCGCCGACAGCATCGCGAGCATGATGTCGCGCTTGTACCAGCCGCGGCCGTCGAAGCACAGGATGAAGGTGAGCAGGTAGAGCGTCAGCGGGACGATCCACAGCAACGGCACCGCGGCGATGTTCTGCGTGATGTGGTTGGTGACGGCAAGCAGCAGCACCGAGGCGGTACCGGCCAGCGTGCACCACAGCAGCTGGCGCGCCAGCGTGGGTGGAGCTTCGGCGGCCTCGGCGTCGATCGATGCCGCGGCGGGAGCAACCTGCGTTCCACGCAGGCTCGAAATCGCGGCGTACGCGGCCAGCACGACGAACAGCGCGTAGCCCGCCGACCAACCCCAGGCCTGCATCCGCGTGGCCACCCATGGCTCGAGCAGGAACGGGTAGCCCAGCAGCGCCAGCAGCGACGCCACGTTGGAGAGCGCGAAGAGGCGGTAGGGGTTGCGTCCCGGATAGATCCGCGCGAACCATGCCTGCAGCAGCGGGCTGCTGGTCGACAGCAGGAAGTAGGGCAGGCCGATGGTGGCGGTCAGCAATCCGAGGATCAGCCAGATCGGATTCTCGTCGCCCGCGGGCTTCCAGAAGCCGCCCGGCACGATCGGCAGCACGGCGAGGCTCAGCACCAGCAACGCGACGTGCACCTTGACCTGCGTACGCGGCACGAGGCGGCGCACCGAGAAATCGGCATACGCATAACCCGCTAGCAGCGTCGTCTGGAAGAACACGAGGCAGGTGGTCCACACGGCCGCCGAACCGCCGAACCACGGCAGGATCTGCTTGGCGACGATCGGCTGGACGAGGAACAGCAGGAACGCGCTGGCAAAGATCGTCAGGGCGAAGAGGGGCATGGGTTGGCGCCGCACCATTGCGCGGCGGAGCGAGAAACCCCGCATTGTACGGACTTCCCGCAGTATCCCGATGCCGTGCGCCTGCCGCGGCTGCGGCGACAGGAAGCATGGGCCAAGTCCTTCAGCGTGCCTGCGGCCCTCGCCCCCGCGGCAGCGTCAGTTCGCGGATGATCGTCGCCAACGCGCTGACCGCTGCTCCGACAGGGCGCCGCCCGCCGATGGCGAGATAGAACGTCTGCAGGATCTGTGGTCGTACGATGCGGACGGCACCGAGTTCGCCCGCCGCGATTTCGGCCGCGACCGCGGGTGGCGACGCCAGCGTGTAGCAGCCCCCGCGGGCCACCAGACGCTTGATCAGGTGGATCGAGTTGACCTCCAGCACGACGTTGAGCGCAATGCCGCGCCGGCGCGCCTCCTCCTCGATCAGCAGGCGCCCGCCATTGGGCATGGTCGCAATCACGATCGGCAGCGTGGCCAGCCGGGCGAACGGCAGCGATGCGCGGCGCACCTCGGGGTCGCCCGCCCGGCCCACCAGCAACGATGGGACGACGAACAGGGGTTGCGCATCGACGTGCGGCGGTGCCGTCGACAACACGCCGAGGTCCAGTCGGCCATCGGTGAGCCACTCCTCGATCTGTCCGGTGGTGCCCTCGGCAATCTGCAGGCGGATTCCGGGATAGCGGGCTTGCGCGGCCGTGACCAGGTCGCCGATCAGCGGCCACCCCACGGAAGGCTGGACCGCGATCCTCACGCTGCCGCGGGGCGTATCGCGCCCGCCCCGGATCAGATCGGCGAGGCCATCGGCCTCGGCCGTCAGTGCTTCGGCGCGCGGGAGCAGCAGGCGTCCGGGGTCGGTCAGGCGCGCGCCGCGGCCGGTGCGCTCGAAGAGGCGCGCCGCGAGCTCGTGCTCGAGCGTGCCGATGCGCTTGCTGATCGCGGACTGCGTCGACCGCTCGAGTGCGGCGGCGCGCGAAAAGCTTCCGGTCGCCGCAACGTGCAGGAAGGTCTTGAGCGCCGCAAGCTCCATGGGAATCCTGTTCGTCCGGATATTCTCATTGAGAATAACTGATATCTGCCGCATGCAGGTAGCCGATGAACTGCCCCGGTGTCAGAATCGGCGCCACATCTCCGGCACGCGCCGACCCGCCCGGCGAGGATTCGGCGCGCCGGAGGCATCTCGAGGAGAAGACGCCATGAACCGAACGGGCATCGTTGCCACGGCATTCGTCGCCGTGTGCTCGGCATTGCTGGCGCCCATCGCAGCGGCGCAGGCGTGGCCCGCCAAACCGGTGAAGATCATCGTGCCGCACGCGCCAGGCGGGGTGACCGACGTGGTCACGCGCACCTTGGCGCAGCCGTTGTCGGAGGCACTGGGGCAGCCGGTGGTGGTCGAGAATCGCCCCGGCGCCGCCGGCCTCCTCGGCACCGAGGTTGTCGCGGCCGCGGCACCCGACGGCTACACGCTCGTGATGTTCGTCGATACCAACACGATCTTTCCGTCGACCGTGAAGGTGCTGCGGCACGACCCGGTGACGAGCTTTGCCCCGATCACGCTGCTTGGACGCGGGTCGCACGTGCTGGTGGCCCACCCGTCGCTGCCGGTCGGCAACCTGCAGGAGCTCATTGCCTACGCGAAGGCGCATCCGAAGGAGCTGGCGTTTGCGTCACCCGGTACCGGCAGCCCGCAGCAACTGGGCTTCGAGATCATCAAGCTCAAGAGCGGCATCGACGTCGTCCACATCCCCTACAAGGGGGGCGGCCAGGCGATCCTCGACATCCTGGGCGGCCAGGTCAAGCTGGGCATGGTCGGCATGGCGCCGGCGCTGCCGCACATCAAGGCCGGCAAGCTGAAGGCGCTGGCGGTCACCGGCAAGGCGCGCTCGAACGTGCTGCCCGACGTGCCCACG
>JANNYI010000406.1:0-3933 GCA_031410015.1 Betaproteobacteria bacterium
CGACACGGAGATGGTGATGCCGGGCGACAACATCAAGATGACGGTGGAGCTGCTGGCTCCGATCGCGATGGAAGACGGGCTGCGCTTCGCCATCCGTGAGGGTGGTCGGACCGTCGGCGCCGGCGTCGTCGCCAAGATCCTGAAGTGAGGTTCGCCGAAGCGCAGTTTCAGTTTTTTACGTGATCTCAGGGCCAGTCACGTTGCCGTTGCAACGTGACTGGCAGAGAAGTTGGGCGCAAGCCCATGGAAAGAAGGCCAGTAGCTCAATTGGCAGAGCGGCGGTCTCCAAAACCGCAGGTTGGGGGTTCGATTCCCTCCTGGCCTGCCATCGGCGAGTCATGAACGAAGTAGCAAAGACAGAAGAAGTCGGTTCGGCCGACAAGGTCAAGCTCGCGGTGGCGATTCTCGTCGCACTTGGCGGCGTCGTGGCCTTCTACTTCCTGAAGGGCGACCAGGCTCCTTGGGTGCGTTGGCTCGTGTTCGCGCTGGCCCTGGCGGCGGCGCTCGGAATTTTCGCGGTTTCCCAATACGGCCGGGACGCCTGGCGCTTTGCCCTCGATTCTCGCATCGAGCTCTACAAGGTCTTCTGGCCCACCCGCCAGGAGACCCAGGTGACGACCCTCGTGGTCTTCGGGTTCGTCATCATCCTGTCCTTGTTCTTCTGGGGCCTCGATGCGGTGCTGGCCTGGGCCACCCGTTCGCTGCTTGGCACCACGGATGTCGGGAGCTGAGCATGTCTTTGCGCTGGTATGTGGTTCACGCCTATTCGAACTTCGAGCATCGGGTCTCCGAGGGCTTGAGGGATCGCATCAAGCGCGCGGGGCTCGAATCGAAATTCGGCGAGATCCTGGTTCCCACCGAAGAGGTGGTGGAGATGCGCGACGGGCAGAAGCGCAAGAGCGAGCGCAAGTTCTACCCGGGCTATGTCCTGGTTCAGATGCAGATGGACGAAGATACCTGGCATCTCGTGCGCGAAGTTCCCAAGGTCCTCGGCTTCATCGGCGGCACGCCGGAGAAACCGGCACCGATCTCCGAAAAGGAAGCCAACCAGATCCTGCGGCGCGTCGAGGAAGGCGTGGAGAAGCCGCGCCCCAAGGTCATCTTCGAACCGGGCGAAGTCGTGCGCGTCGTCGACGGCCCGTTCAACGACTTCAACGGCGTCGTCGAGAGCGTCAATTACGAAAAGAACCGCCTTCAGGTGGCGGTGCAGATCCTCGGGCGCTCCACGCCCGTGGAACTGGATTTCTCCCAGGTGGAGAAAGCCTGAGACGGGAGAGCCCGGGACGACAGTGAAATTCTGAACGGGAGTCGCGGTGCAGGCGCACGGCGACTTCCGGTCAACCGCAGCGACGGCGTTGCGGCACAGGGGAGCCCGCACGAGCGGGCGTTACCACCCAAACGAGAGGCGAGCGACTATGGCCAAGAAAGTTCAGGGGTACGTCAAGCTGCAGGTTCCTGCAGGCGCCGCGAACCCTTCCCCGCCCATCGGCCCGGCACTGGGCCAGCAGGGCGTCAACATCATGGAGTTCTGCAAGCAGTTCAACGCTGCCACCCAGAAGCTCGAGAAGGGTCTGCCGATCCCGGTGATCATCACCGTGTATTCGGATCGCAGCTTCACCTTCATCATGAAGACGCCGCCGGCCTCGGTGCTGATCCGCAAGGCCATCGGAATCGAGAAGGGCAGCGGCACGCCCAACACGTCGAAGGTCGGCAAGATCTCGCGCAAGCAGCTCGAGGAGATCGCCAGGACCAAGACACCCGATCTCACGGCAGCTGACCTGGACGCTGCCGTTCGCACGATCGCGGGCAGCGCGCGCTCCATGGGCGTGGACGTGGAAGGAGTCTGATCATGCCGTTCGTAGCAAAGCGTATGAAAGCCTGGACCGCCAAGCTCCAGCCCGGCAAGCAGTACCCGGTCGACGAGGCGTTCAAGCTCGTAAGGGAATTCGCGAAGGCCAAGTTCGACGAGTCGGTCGACGTGGCAGTCAATCTCGGCATCGATGCCGCGAAGTCCGACCAGCAGGTCCGTGGCTCGACCCTGATGCCGAACGGAATCGGCAAGACCGTTCGCGTCGCTGTCTTCACCTCGGCCCGCAACCAGGAAGCTGCCAGGGCCGCAGGTGCCGACATCGTCGGTCTCGAGGACCTTGCCGAGAAGGTCAAGGCGGGTCAGTTTGATTTCGACGTCGTCATTGCCAGCCCGGACGCGATGCGAGTGGTCGGTCAGCTCGGTCAGATTCTCGGCCCCCGCGGCCTGATGCCGAACCCCAAGGTCGGCACGGTGTCGCCGGACGTGGCGGGCGCGGTCAGGAATGCCAAGAGCGGCCAGGTCCGCTACCGCGTCGACAAGGCCGGAATCGTCCATTGCACGATCGGCAAGGCCAGCTTCGAGCCGGAGAAGCTCAAGGGCAATCTGATGGCGCTGCTTGCGGACCTGCAGAAGGCCAAGCCGGCGACCTCGAAGGGTGTCTACCTGCAACGCGTCACGCTGTCCTCGACGATGGGGCCGGGCGTCGCGATCGAGCAGGGTTCCCTTGGACTCTGACGCGGCGGGTTGCGGGAATCCCGGGGAATTCGACCATTTGATTCGATGAGTTGATGAGGGCTGCGCCGAGTCCGCGGGGGCCGGCGAAGTTCCATCCAAGACCGCAGGCGGTCGGCGTTGCAGCGAAGCCAGTCGGCTTCAACGCAACGAGCGAACCTTAATCGCTGCCTGCGCAGATGGTGTGCCACTCACACGAGTACCGCTCCAGCCGAATCCTCGGCTGAAACAGTCCTCGGTTGAAGGTCACCGTCCAGGTCCGGAAGCGCGGCGCGAGCCACGCAACCGGTGTGTGATCTTCAGATGAGGAGTTTCTGAACGTATGCCTCTGAATCTCGAAGACAAGAAAGCACTCGTAACGGAAGTGGCGAAGGTCGCTGCTACGGCCCAGTCCGTAGTGGCTGCGGAGTACCGGGGAATCACGGTGCCGCAGATGACCGACTTGCGTTCCAAGGCCCGTGCCCAGGGCGTGTACATGCGTGTCGTCAAGAACACGCTGGCGCGCAAGGCATTGGCCGGAACGGCGTTCGAGGCGATCGGACCGCATCTCAAGGGTCCGCTCGTGCTGGCTTTCTCGAAGGACGACCCGGGCGCAGCTGCGCGCGTGGTCAAGGACTTCGCGAAAGCGAACGAAAAGCTCGTGCCGACGCTCGTATCCATCGGTGGCCCCGTGCTGCCGGGCAAGGATCTCGAGCGGGTGGCCTCGCTGCCGACGCGCGATCAGGCTCTGTCGCTGCTCTTGGGGGTACTCAAGGCACCGATCGAGAAGTTCGTGCGGACGCTCGCCGCGCCGCATACGAAGCTGGTCCGGACTCTTGCGGCCGTCAAGGACGCAAAGCAGGCCGCCGGTGCTTGATCTTGTCGTGAACAAAGACTGAACGAATTTTTTTCAGGAGTTAAGAAAATGGCTGTTTCCAAGGAAGATATCCTCGACGCGATTTCCAAGATGTCGGTGCTCGACGTCGTGGAACTGATCTCCGACATGGAGAAGAAGTTCAACGTCACCGCCGCCGCCCCGATGGCGATGGCTGTCGCCGGTCCGGCGGCCGCCGCGGCGGCTCCGGTCGAGGAAAAGACCGAGTTCACCGTGATGCTCAAGGAGTATGCGGCGGACAAGAAGGTCGGCGTCATCAAGGTCGTGCGCGAACTGACGGGCCTGGGCCTGAAGGAAGCGAAGGACCTGGTCGAAGCCGTGCCGAGCACGGTCAAGGACGGCGTCTCGAAGGCCGATTCCGAAGGCATGAAGAAGAAGCTCGAGGACGCTGGCGCGAAGGTGGAGATCAAGTAGATCTCGCCCTGCGCTGCGCGCAACCGTTGACGGGGTTCGCACGCAAAAACGAGCCAAACCCCGGCAAAGGGGGCGGGTACGGAAGGATTACCCCAGAGCGTTT
>JANNYI010000407.1:0-1323 GCA_031410015.1 Betaproteobacteria bacterium
CATCCCCGCGAGGCTGAAGCCTCGCCTACAGAGCACTTCGCGGATACCGACTACGGTTTAGGTTCCACGCGCAGCAACCGCCCGTTGTTCTCGTCGGTGAGGAGATACAGGAAGCCATCCGGCCCCTGCACCACGTCGCGCACGCGGCCGACGTCGCCGAGATAGCGCTCTTCATTGACCACGCGCGCGCCGTCCAGCTGCAGCCGCACCAGCGCGCCGGGCGCCAGCGAACCGACGAAGAGACTGCCCTTCCACGCCGGGAACGCATTGCCGGTGTAGAACGTGGCGCCCGACGGCGCGATCACCGGGTCCCAGTAGTACACCGGTTGTTCCATGCCCGCCTTCGCGGTGCCTTCGCCGATCTTGGCGCCCGAGTAGTCGATGCCGTAGGTGATCACCGGCCAGCCGTAGTTCTTGCCCGCCTGCGGGATGTTGACCTCGTCGCCGCCCCGTGGTCCATGTTCCAGCGTCCACAGTTGCCCCGTGCCCGGATGCAGCGCCGCACCCTGCAGGTTGCGATGACCGTATGACCAGATCTCTGGCCGCGCCCCGGTGCGCTGCGCGAACGGATTGTCGGCCGGGATGCTGCCGTCGGCGTTGATGCGGACCACCTTGCCGAGCGTGGAGGTCACGTCCTGCGCGCGGTCCTTCTGGCTGTACCGCTCGCCGGTCGTGACGAACAGCGTGCCGTCACGCGCGAACACCAGCCGCGAGCCCCAATGATTGTTGCCGCTCACCTTCGGCGTCTGCCGCCAGATCACCTGCAGATTCTCGAGCGCGGTATCGCCCAGACGACCGCGGGCCACCGCGGTGCCCGCGCCACCTTCGCCGGCTTCGGCAAAGCTGAAATAGACGAGCTTGTCCTGCGCGAAGGTGGGCGACAGCACAAGGCCCAGCAGGCCGGCCTGCCCGCCGGTCTGGATTTTCGGCAGGCCGCCGATGTTGCGCGGATTCCTGCCGTTGCGATCAAGCAGCAGCAGTTTGCCGGCGCGCTCGGTCACCAGCATCTGTCCATCGGGCAGGAAGGCGAGGCCCCACGGGTGGTCGAGGCCCTTTGCCAACTCGGTCACGCGCAGCGGCGCGTCGATGACGGCAGGCGTCGGCGAACGGGGGGCCTGGGCGGAGGCGAGACCCGGAAGGGTGAGCGCCGATGCGATCACGAGCCACGAAACAATGCGCATCGATGTCCTTTCAACGGAACGTTGCCCGATGTAGACCATGCCGGCGTCACCGCGGTTCATTCCACAAGCGGTAATCGCAACAATTGACTCCGTAGGCGAGGCTTCAGCCGCGCGGGGGGATTGGAGCGATGTGCGTGGGGGG
>JANNYI010000408.1:0-5621 GCA_031410015.1 Betaproteobacteria bacterium
CGACGTGGTGTCGCGCTCGATGGACCAGGAAATCAAGGAAGGCCGCGGCTGCGGCCCGCACAAGGACCACGTGCTGCTGAAGCTCGACCATCTCGGCCCCGAGGTCATCCTCAAGCGGCTGCCGTCGATTCGGGAAATTGCCCTCAAGTTCGCCAACGTCGATCCGATCAAGGAACCGATCCCGGTCGTGCCCACCATCCATTACCAGATGGGCGGCATCCCCACCAACATCCACGGGCAGGTCGTGGCGCCGAAGAACGGCAACCCCAACAGCGTGATCGGCGGGCTGTATGCCGTCGGCGAGTGCGCCTGCGTGTCGGTGCACGGCGCCAATCGCCTCGGCACCAATTCGCTGCTCGACCTCCTGGTCTTCGGCCGCGCCGCCGGCGAGCACATCGTCGAGCAGAACCTGAAGGCGCATGCGCACAAGGAGCTTCCGCGCGATGCCGGCGACCTGTCGCGCGCGCGGCTGGCGCGTCTTGACGGTGCCACGTCCGGCGAATCGGTGCCCGAAGTGGCGCAGGCCATCCGCAAGTCGATGACGGCGCACTGCGGCGTGTTCCGCAACGAGACGCTGCTGGCCGAAGGCGTGGCGCAGATCATGGAACTCGAAGGCCGCGTGGCGCGCACGGCCATTGCCGACAAGAGCAATGTCTTCAATACGGCCCGGGTGGAGGCGCTCGAACTCGACAACCTGATCGAGACGGCCAAGGCGACCGTTGTCTCCGCCGAAGCGCGCAGGGAGTCGCGCGGCGCGCAGGCGCGCAGCGACTACCCCACGCGTGACGACGCCATGTGGCTGAAGCACTCGTTGTGGTATCGCGAGGGCAACCGGATGGACTACAAGCCGGTCAATCTGAAGCCGCTCTCGGTGGAAGCGTTCCCGCCGAAGGCGAGGACCTACTGATGGATATTCCTTCATGAAGTTTCGCGTATATCGCTACGATCCTGAAAAGGACAGCAAGCCGTACACCCAGGAGTACGACGTTGCACTCGAGCCTACGGACCGGATGCTGCTCGACGCATTGTTCAGGCTCAAGGGCCAGGACGACACGCTGTCCTTCCGGCGCAGCTGCCGCGAGGGCGTGTGCGGCTCCGACGCCATGAACATCAACGGCAAGAACGGCCTTGCCTGCATCACGAATCTCAACGACGTGAAGGAGCCGGTGGAATTGCGCCCGCTCCCCGGGCTGCCGGTGATCCGCGACCTGATCGTGGACATGAGCCAGTTCTTCAAGCAATACCACTCGATCAAGCCCTATCTCGTCAACGACAGCCCGGCGCCCGAGAGGGAACGCCTGCAGTCGCCCGAGGATCGCGAGGAGCTGGACGGCCTGTATGAATGCATCCTGTGCGCCTGCTGTTCCACCGCCTGCCCGTCGTTCTGGTGGAATCCGGACAAGTTCGTCGGTCCCGCGGGCCTGCTCGCCGCCTACCGCTTCATTGCCGACAGCCGCGACCAGGACGCCGAGGGCCGGATCGACAACCTTGAGGATCCGTACCGGCTCTTCCGGTGCCATACGATCATGAACTGCGTGGATGTCTGCCCGAAGAACCTCAACCCTTCGAGCGCGATCGGCAAGATCAAGGACATCATGGTGAAACGGGCGGTGTGACATCGTGGCGCCGACGGTTGCCGCACATGCCGGGGGCGAGCCGCCGCGAGGGTGTCATGCTTGATGCGGAACGGCTCAGCCGGATCCGCTGGAGGTGCCGGCGCGGGATGCTCGAGAACGACCTCGTGCTGACGCGGTTCCTCGACGCGCGAGGCGCCGCCATCGCCGAGGACGAAGTGGCGATGCTCGACCGGCTGCTCGATCTTCCCGACACCGAATTGTGGGACCTGTTGTCCGGACGCACGGAGCCGCTGGACGATGGCGTAGTGCCGTTGTTGCAACATCTGCGCAATGCATGATGGCAAAAGTGCAGACGCAGCTGGAGGCGATGTGCCGCCCGCGCCTGCGCGGCGCGGTTCGATGGACTTTCCGGGAGTACCACTGCCATGACTGATCGCACCGCCAAGCTCGATTTTTCGGACGGCACGCCGTCGATCTCGTTCCCCGTGCTTTCCGGCACTGTCGGCCCCGACGTCATCGATATCCGGTCGCTGTACGGCAAGACCGGCAAGTTCACCTTCGACCCCGGCTTCATGTCGACCGCCGCCTGCAACTCGGCCATCACCTATATCGACGGCGACAAGGGCGAGCTGCTCTATCGCGGCTATCCGATCGAGGAACTCGCGCAGCGCTGCGACTACCTCGAGACGTGCTACCTGCTGCTGTACGGCGAGCTGCCCACGCCGGACGAAAAGGACGATTTCGTCTCGCGCGTGACCATGCACACGATGGTCAACGAGCAGATGCACTTCTTCATGCGCGGCTTCCGCCGCGACGCGCATCCGATGGCCGTGATGACGGGCCTCGTCGGTGCGCTCTCGGCGTTCTACCCCGATTCGATGAACCTGCACGACGCGCGGCAGCGCGACATCTCTGCGATCCGGCTGATCGCCAAGATGCCGACGCTGGTAGCGATGGCCTACAAGTACACGATCGGCCAGCCCTACGTGTATCCGCAGAATGAGCTCGGCTACGCCGCCAACTTCATGCGCATGATGTTCGCGACGCCGTGCGAGCCCTACAAGGTCAACGACGTGCTGGTGCGGGCGCTCGATCGCATCTTCATCCTGCACGCCGACCACGAGCAGAATGCCTCCACCTCCACCGTGCGCCTGTGCGCCTCGTCGGGCACCAATCCGTTCGCCGCCATCGCCGCGGGCGTGGCGTGCCTGTGGGGTCCCGCGCACGGCGGCGCCAACGAGGCCGCGCTCAACATGCTCTACGACATCCAGGCGCAGGGCGGCGTGGCCAAGATCGGCGATTTCATCAACAAGGTCAAGGACAAGAACTCCAACGTCAAGCTGATGGGCTTCGGGCATCGCGTCTACAAGAACTACGATCCGCGCGCCAAGCTGATGCGCGAGACCTGCTACGAGGTGCTGAACGAACTCGGGCTGCAGGACGATCCGCTGTTCGAGCTCGCGATGAAACTCGAGAAGATCGCACTGGAGGACGACTACTTCGTCCAGCGCAAGCTCTATCCCAACGTCGACTTCTACTCGGGTATCGTGCAGAAGGCCATCGGCATCCCGGTCCCGCTGTTCACCGCCATTTTCGCGCTTGCGCGCACGGTGGGCTGGATTGCGCAGTTGAACGAGATGATCGCCGATCCCGAATACAAGATCGGCCGTCCGCGGCAACTCTACGTCGGCGCAGCGCGACGCACGGTGGTGCCGCTCGCGCAACGTACCTAGCAACGCACGCACCGCGACGCGACCACGGTCGCGTGGCGCGGCCAGGAGATGATGCAATGGGTCTCATGAAGGAACTGGAGTCGACGAGCACGCTGTTCGGTGCCAATGCACCGTTCATCGAGGAGCTCTACGAGCGCTACCTTGCCGACCCCGCCGCGGTCCCCGCCGAATGGCGCGGCTACTTCGACGAGTTGCGCGGGGACTCGCCCGACGTACCGCATGCACCGGTGGTGGAGTCCTTCCGCGATCTCGCGCGCAACCGGCGGATGCATGGCGCGATGGTGGACGCGGCCACGATGCACAAGCAGGTGCTGGTGCTGCGCCTCATCAGCAAGTACCGCACGCTCGGCATGTTCAACGCCGACCTCGACCCGCTGCACCAGCATGCCGTCGACTACGTCGCGGACCTCGACCTCAAAACCTACGGCTTCACCGAGGCCGACATGGACACCGAGTTCGACGTCGGGTCCTACAAGGCGGGCCCGGCCCGGATGCGCCTGCGCGATCTCGTGAAGTCGCTGCAGGAAACGTACACGCGCACGCTCGGCGCCGAGTACATGTACATCTCCGACACGGCCACCAAGCGTTTCTTCCAGGAGCGGCTGGAGCCGATCCGCTCGCGGCCGAACTATGCGCCGGAGCTGCGCCGCCACATCCTCGAGCGGCTCACCGCGGCGGAGACGCTGGAGCGCTACCTGCACACCAAGTACGTCGGGCAGAAGCGCTTCTCCGGCGAGGGCGGGGACACGATGATCCCGATGCTCGACCGGCTGATCGAGAAGGCGGGTGCCGCCGGCGTCCAGGAAATCGTGATGGGGATGGCGCACCGCGGCCGTCTCAACGTGCTGGTCAACATCCTCGGCAAGATGCCGAGCGATCTCTTCTCCGAGTTCGAGGGGAAGGCCGCGCAGGCGCTGCCCGCCGGCGACGTCAAGTATCACCAGGGCTTCTCGTCCGACGTGTCCACGCCCGGCGGTCCCGTTCACCTCACGCTGGCCTTCAATCCGTCGCACCTCGAGATCGTGAATCCGGTGGTCGAGGGGTCGGTGCGCGCGCGCCAGCACCGCCGCGGCGACACGCGCGGCGACCAGGTGCTGCCGATCCTGATCCACGGCGATGCCGCCATTGCGGGGCAGGGCGTGAACCAGGAAATCCTCAACATGGCGCAGACCCGTGGCTACTACACGGGCGGCACCATCCACATCGTCGTCAACAACCAGATCGGTTTCACCACGTCCGATCCGCGCGACGCGCGCGGCACGGCCTATTGCACCGACATCGCCAAGATGGTCGAGGCGCCGATCCTGCACGTCAATGGCGACGACCCGGAAGTGGCGCTGCTGGCGGTCGAGCTCGCAATGGAATATCGCCAGCGCTTCCACCGCGACATCTTCATCGACCTCGTGTGCTTCCGCCGCCTCGGCCACAACGAGGCCGACGAGCCCATGGTCACGCAGCCGCTCATGTATCGCCGCATCGCCCAGCATGCGGGCACCCGCAAGCTCTATGCGAATCGCCTGGTCGAGGCCGGCGTGATTGCCGCGGCCGACGCCGAGGCGATGGTCAGCACGTTCCGCGCGGCGATGGACCGGGGTCAGCACACGAACAAGACGATCCTGTCGAACTACAAGCCGCCGTTCACCATCGACTGGTCGCCGTATCTCAAGCGCGAGTGGTCGGATGTGACGACCACGGGCGTGCCGCTGCCGACGCTGCAGTCGCTGGCAGTGAAACTCACCACCGTGCCCGAGGGCTTCAAGCTGCATTCGCGCGTGGAGCGCGTGATCGCCGATCGCCGCGCCATGGGCGAGGGCAAGCTGCCGCTCGACTGGGGCATGGGCGAGAGCCTCGCCTACGCATCGCTGCTCAACGACGGCTACGGCGTGCGCCTCTCCGGCGAGGACATCGGCCGCGGCACGTTCTCGCATCGCCACGCCGTGCTGCACGACCAGAACCGGCAAACCTGGGACTCGGGCACGTACATTCCGCTGCAGCACCTCTCCCCCACGCAGCCCTCCTGCGAGATCATCGACTCGGTGCTCACCGAACAGGCCGTGGTCGGTTTCGAATACGGCTATTCCACGTCGGATCCCGACCGGCTGGTGCTGTGGGAGGCGCAATTCGGCGACTTCGTGAACGGCGCGCAGGTCGTGATCGACCAGTTCATCAGCGCCGGTGAGGTGAAGTGGGGACGGATCTGCGGCCTCGTGATGCTGCTCCCGCACGGCTACGAAGGGCAGGGCCCCGAGCATTCGTCGGCGCGGCCGGAGCGCTTCCTGCAACTGTGCGCCCAGCACAACATGCAGGTGTG
>JANNYI010000409.1:0-1089 GCA_031410015.1 Betaproteobacteria bacterium
GGTAACGCCCAACCCGACCGGAAGTTCGGCGGCGAGACGGTCCATCACCCCCATCGCGCCCATGTAGCGCAGGTGGCGCGGGATCGATTTCTGCAGGATGGCGATCACGCCGAATTTGTGCCCGAGCGTCAGCGCCGTGAGGATCCCGCACTCGGAGATCCCGAGGACCGACCTGGCGGTCGCCTCGCGCAGGGAGTGCAGCCCCGGATCGCTGTAGCAGGCGATCACGAAGGCGGCGTACTCGCCCTGCTTCTCGGTTACCAGCCTGGTTAGCGGCGCGATCACGCCGTCGACGTGCTGCTGGGTCTCGATGCCGGGCGGCCCTTCCTTCAGGGTCACGCAGTCGATCTGCGGGCCGCCGGCGATGCGCAAGGGCGCCATCGCCTCGTCGATGCCGCGCGTCACGGCCTCGGTCGAGTTGGGGTTGATGACGAGGATCCGTTCCGCTTTGGTCGCGTTCAATTGCGTACCCCCAGTTGTTTGTGCTCGAAGCGCGAGAGCAGCCGCACCAGCGGCCACAGGCACACCAGGTAGATGATACCCGCGGCGATCACCGGGGTGGCGTTGTAGGTGACGGCCTGCGCCTGGCGCGCGGCGTACAGCAGTTCCGGCAGCGCGACCACGCTCGCAATCGACGTCAGCTTGACGACTTCCAGCGTGTTGCCGATGAGATCGGGCAGCACGTTCTTCACCGCCTGCGGGACGATCACATAGCGCATCACCTGCACGCGCGACAGCCCCAGGGAGCGCGCCGCCTCGAACTGGCCGCGCGGGATCGAATCGATGCCGGCGCGAAAGATCTCACCGTAGTAGCTGGAGGTGTTGAGCAGGAACGCGATCGCCACCGCCACGAAGGCCGGCAGGTCCACGCCGAGGAACGGCAGCCCGAAGGCCACGAACATCAACAGCACCAGCGGCGGGAAGGCGCGAAAGAGGTCCACGTACGCGATCACCGCCCAGCGCGCCCAGCGCCGGTTCGCGCGCGACGCCAGCGCCACCGCGAGGCCGCCCGCGACTCCAAGCGGGATCACGACGATGCACAGCAGCACCGTCATGCCGAGGCCCTTTGCCAGGTACGGCCACGCCTGC
>JANNYI010000410.1:0-14805 GCA_031410015.1 Betaproteobacteria bacterium
CAAGGCCGCTTTCAACTCGATGCTGAAGACGCTGGAAGAGCCGCCGGAGCACGTCAAGTTCGTACTGGCCACCACCGAACCGCAGAAGATTCCGGTGACGGTGTTGTCGCGCTGCCTGCAATTCAACCTGAAGCCGCTCACGCCGACGCAGATCGCGGCCCGCATCGACTTCATCCTCAACGAGGAGCACGTGCCCTCCGAACCGGCCGCCGTGGCGCTGGTGGCGCGCGCCGCGCACGGCTCGCTGCGCGACGGCCTGTCGCTGCTCGACCAGGCCATCGCCTTCGGCGGCGGCCGCGTGGCCGAGGACATCGTGCGCTCGATGCTGGGCGCGGTCGACCGCGAGCACGTCTACCGGATTGCCGACGCGCTGGCCGCCGGCGACGGCACGGCGCTGCTGGCCGAAAGCGACGCGCTTGCCGCGCGCGGGCTGTCGTTGCCGCTTGCGCTCGACGAACTGGCCTCGCTGTGGCACCGCATCGCGGTGGCGCAGGCCGTGCCCGCCGCTGCCGCCGGCTTCGACGATGGCGACCGCGTGGCGGGCTATGCGGCGCAGTATTCGCCGGAGTTCGTCCAGCTGGGTTACCAGATCGTCACGCAGGGGCGCCAGGACCTGGGCCTGGCGCCGGACGAGGCCACTGGTTTCGCGATGACGCTGCTGCGCCTCCTGGCCTTCATGCCGGCGGCGCCCGACGGCGCCAGCGCGGAGCGCGCCGCCAGTGCGGCCGCCCCGTCGCGGCGGACCACGGTCGTCAGCCGCCCGCCGCCGGGCGCCGAAGCGCGCCCGGGTCCGGCCTCGCCAGCCATTCGGAGCGTCGATGTGCCGGCAGCGGCCGCCAGCGTGCGTGCGGCCGTTGTTCCCGACCCGCCGTCCGCCAACCCGGCCACCGAACCGCCGCGCGAACTCGTGCCGCTGCCCGCCGATCCCGCCGCGTGGCCCGCGTTCATCGCCGAACTCAAGTTGACCGGCATGGGCGCGCAGCTTGCGGCGCAAAGCGAGCTCAAGACGATCAAGGGCAACGTGCTGACGCTGGCGCTGCCGGTGGCGCACAAGCATCTGGCCGACCGCCTGTACGCGGACAAGCTGAAGGCCGCGCTCGAGCGCGCCACCGGCGGCAAGCTGCTGCTGGCCTTCGAGGTCGGCGTGGCCGTGGAGCAATCGCTGGCCGCCACCGAGAAGCGCGAGCGAACCGAAGCCCGCGACAAGGGCGAGGCCGCGTTTCGTGAGGAGCCCTTTGTCCGGGATCTCCTCGCGCGCTTCGACGGCCAGGTCAAGTCCGACACGATCGCGCCCCTGGCGCGCGATCCCGATTCCCCCTGAACGGAGCCTGTGACGCATGATGAAGAACCAGATCGCCGCCATGATGCAGAAGGCGCAGAAGATGCAGCAGGAACTGGCCGCCACCGAGGTCGAGGGCCAGGCCGGCGCCGGCCTCGTCAAGGTCACGATGACCGGCAAGCACGACGTGAAGCGTGTCTCGATCGATCCGTCGCTGCTCGCCGATGATCGCGACATGCTGGAGGATCTCGTCGCGGCGGCATTCAACGATGCGGTGCGCCGCGTCGAGTCGACGCAGCAGGAAAAGATGGCCGGGCTGACGGGGGGCATGTTGCCGCCCGGCTTCAAGCTCCCGTTCTAGGCCATTCCGGTTGGTCAACGAACGCCCGTCGGCGCCGCACGAGCCACTGTCCAGCCTGGACACGCTGGCCAAGGCGCTGCGCTGCCTGCCCGGTGTCGGTCCCAAGGCGGCGCAGCGGATGGCGCTGCACCTGATGCAGCACGACCGCGACGGGGCGCGGGCGCTGGCCGGCGCGCTGGTGCAAGCGGCCAACGTCATCCGGCACTGCGAGCGCTGCAACACGTTCACCGAGGAAGCCATCTGCGCGCTGTGCCGCTCGGCCAAGCGCGACCAGACGCTGCTCTGCGTCGTCGAGACGCCCGCCGACCTGCTGATGGTGGAACACACGCAGTCGTACTCGGGCCTCTACTTCGTGCTGATGGGGCGCCTGTCGCCGCTCGACGGGATCGGCCCCAAGGAAATCCGCCTCGACCGGCTGCTGAAGCGCGCGATGGACGGCGTGGTGCGCGAAGTGATCCTGGCCACCAACTTCACCAACGAAGGCGAGGCCACCGCGCACTATGTCGGCGAACTCCTGAAGGCGCGCGGCCTCGCAGTCACCCGGCTGGCGCGCGGCGTGCCGGTGGGCGGGGAACTCGAATACGTCGACGCCGGGACACTGGCGCAAGCGTTGCGCGAGCGGCGCCAGCTCGACGCCTGAACGGGTTCGCGGCACCGCCGCCAGACGGACAAAATGCGGCGTTGCACAATGACACCGCGTTCTGCGTCGCTATAATCATCGCGGTGACCGACGCCGGAATTGCGGCGCGTTCCCCATGTTTACAGGATGCCCGCGACCGCCAAGCGGCGTGGAGCACCCAGATCCCGGAGCCCGAGCAATCCTGCCGGCCCCGTACCTACGGAGGATGCATGTCGCACGAACCCGCTTCCAAGGCTGCCAAGCCTGCTCCTGCGGCACGCCGCAAATTCCTTACTGCCGCCACCGGCGTGGTTGCAGGCGGCGCCACGCTCGGCTTCCCGATGATCGCCAAGGCGCAGGGACCGATCTCGATGCGCTGGCAGAGCACATGGCCGGCCAAGGATATCTTTCACGAGTACGCGCTCGACTTTGCGAAGAAAGTCAACGACATGACGGGCGGCGATCTCAAGATCGACGTTCTGCCCGCCGGCGCCGTGGTGCCGGCATTCGGTCTCCTCGACGCGTTGTCGAAGGGCACGCTCGACGGCGGCCATGGCGTGCTCGTCTTTCACTACGGCAAGCAGACAGCGCTCGCGATGTGGGGATCGGGTCCGGCGTTCGGCATGGACGCCAACATGCTGCTGTCGTGGCACAAGTACGGCGGCGGCAAGCAGCTTCTCGAGAAGCTCTACGCGTCGATCAATGCCAACGTCGTCTCGTTCCCGTATGGTCCGATGCCCACGCAGCCGCTCGGCTGGTTCAAGAAGCCCGTCACCAAGACGGATGACTTCAAGGGGCTCAAGTACCGGACGGTCGGCATCTCCATCGACGTGTTCACCGCCATGGGCGCGGCGGTCAATGCGTTGCCGGGTGGTGAAATCGTGCCGGCCATGGATCGCGGCCTGCTCGATGCGGCCGAGTTCAACAACGCGTCGTCCGACCGCCTGCTGGGCTTCCCGGATGTGTCCAAGGTCTGCATGCTGCAGAGCTTTCACCAGAACGCCGAGCAGTTCGAGATCACGTTCAACAAGACCAAGTACGACGCACTACCCGAGAAGATGCGGGCGATCATCGCCAACGCGGTGGATGCGGCGTCGGCCGACATGTCATGGAAGGCGATCGATCGCTATTCGAAGGACTACGCCGAACTGCAGACCGCGCAGAACGTCAAGTTCTACAAGACACCCGATGCGGTGCTGCAGAAGCAACTCGAGATCTACGACACGGTGGCCGCCAAGAAATCCGGCGAGAACGCCCTGTTCAAGGAAATCGTCGATTCGCAGAAGGCCTTTGCGGCACGCACGGTCAAGTGGGAACTCGACACCGTCGTCAACCGCCGGATGGCCTACAACCACTACTTCGCCAAGAAGACGTAGCGCAGGCTCAGGCACTGCGTTGGCTAAGTGATCCCCGACACCTTCCGGCGTGGCCGGAAGGTGTCGTCGTTTTTCCCCGCCCGCCGCCGCGGACGGCTTCTCCCGGAATGGCGCCATGCAAAGCTTGCTGCTGACCATCGACAGAATTTCCACGTTTGCCGGGCAATTCTTCGCGTGGCTGATCGTTACGTTGACTGCGCTGATTTCGTGGGAAGTCTATTCACGCTACGTGCTCAGCAATCCCCACGCGTGGGCGTTCGACGTGATGATCATGATGTACGGCACGATGTTCATGATGGCCGGGGCCTATACGCTCTCCAAGAACGGTCACGTGCGTGGCGACGTGCTCTATGGTTTCTTTCCGCCGCGCCTTCAGGCCTCGCTTGATCTCATCCTCTACATCCTGTTCTTCATCCCGGGCGTCACGGCGTTGGTGTGGGCAGGGTGGCGCTATGCGGGCGAGTCGTGGGTCATCCGCGAGCACTCCAACATCACGGCCGACGGACCGCCGATCTATCCGTTCAAGGCCATCATTCCGCTGGCCGGGTTCTTCCTGCTGGTGCAGGGCTTCGCCGAAATCGCGCGCTGCGTGATCTGTCTGCGCAACGGCGTATGGCCGCGCCGCGAGCACGACGTGGAGGAAGTCGACGTCGACAAGTTGAAGGTGATGGTCAACGTCAAGGACTCCGACATCGAGAGCCTCGACGCACTGGTGATCAAGCAGGAGGGCGCCCGGTGAGGGCGCTGGTGACGGGGACCGCGCAATGAGAAAGGAAATCTGGTTCGGACTGTCCATCATGGCCGCGGTGGTGATCGCGGTCTTTACGCTGATGCCCGCGCCGTCGGCCATGACCAACGGCCACTTGGGCCTCCTGATGCTGGCGCTGATCGTCGTCGCCATCATGCTCGGCTTTCCCACGGCGTTCACGCTGATGGGGATGGGCGTCATCTTCGCGTGGCTCGCCTACAGGGCGCAGAACCCCGATCTTGCGGTTCAGCAAACGCTGGACCTGATGGTGCAGCGTGCCTATTCGGTGATGTCCAACGACGTGCTGATCTCGATCCCGCTGTTCGTGTTCATGGGCTACCTGGTCGAGCGCGCCAACCTGATCGAGAAGTTGTTCCGCAGCCTGCATCTCGCGCTGGCGCGCGTTCCGGGGTCGCTTGCCGTTGCCACCCTGGTCACCTGCGCAGTCTTCGCGACGGCCACCGGCATCGTCGGCGCGGTCGTCACGCTGATGGGTCTGCTGGCGCTGCCAGCGATGCTGCGTGCCGGCTACAACATCAAGGTTTCCGCGGGCGTGATCACCGCCGGGGGCTGCCTTGGCATCCTCATTCCGCCTTCGGTGATGCTGATCGTCTACGGCGCCACGGCCGGCGTGTCGGTCGTCAAGCTCTATGCCGGCGCATTCTTCCCCGGGATCATGCTGGCCGGTCTGTACATTGGCTACGTCATCGTGCTGGCGAAGTTGCGCCCCGAGTTGATGCCGCCGTTGCCGGAGAGCGAACGGCAGGTGCCGCTGCCTGCGCACGTGGCGACCATTGCCGCCCGCATGGGCAACATGGTGATGCCCGGGCTGGTCCGGGCGTTCAAGGGGCGGCGCAATATCGACGTGCCCACCGGTCAACTCGTGCGCGACGCGGCGACGGCGCTGCTGCCGGCCATCGTGTTCATCATCATCATGGGCCTGACCTGGCATGCATTGACCAAGCCGGACCATCTCGTCGACATGTCCGGTGTCCAGACCATGGGCCAGGCGGGGGGGGCGGGATCGCTGGAGGAGCCGTCCGCAGGTTCGGGCTCGAACACCGGTCTCGCCGAGCCGCCGGCCGAGGGTTTGCAGGAACCACCAGCGGCCGGATTGCAGGAGCCGCCCGCGTCGGCTGCGACTGGTGCCAGCGCGCCATTAGCGGCGGCGCCCTCATCCGGCGCCACGCCAGCCAACGCGGCAGCCGCCGAGCCCGCGGCGTGGGAGCGGCTGCCCGCGCCCAATGCCTACTGGATCATCCTCGGTGCGGGCATCGCGGCGCTGGGCGTGTTCTACGCGATGTTCACATGGACGCGCTACGAGATCTTCAAGATGCTGCTGGCGTCGTTCTTTCCGCTGGCGGTGCTGATTCTCGCGGTGCTGGGTACCATCGTGTTCGGGCTTGCCACGCCCACCGAGGCGGCGGCGGTCGGCTCGTTCGGCGGCTTTGCGCTGGCGGCCGTCTATGGCCTGCTGAAACTGCCGCCGGATCGACGCGCGAAGTTGCTGCGCGTGTGGGTGCCATTGTGGCTGCTGCTCGCCGTCTCCATCGTGTGGTTCCTGCTGCTCAAGTTCGAGGTGCTCGAATCCGGGCCGCCGATGTGGGTGGGCTGGGTGTCGATCATCGCCACCGGCACCTGGTGCGTCGTGGCCACCGTGCAGGCGAAGTTGTTGCCGGTCGTTCGCGAATCGGTGTTCCTCACTGCCAAGACGTCGGCGATGGTGTGCTGGCTCTTCGTCGGCTCGTCGATCTTCTCGGCGGCGTTTGCTTTGCTGGGCGGCCAGGAACTGATCGAGCACTGGGTGGTGTCGCTGGGATTGACGCCGATCCAGTTCATGATCCTGGCGCAGGTCATCATCTTCCTGCTCGGCTGGCCGCTGGAGTGGACCGAAATCATCGTCATCTTCATGCCGATCTTCATTCCGCTGCTCGCCAAGTTCAATATCGATCCGCTGTTCTTCGGCTTGCTGGTGGCGCTCAACCTGCAGACGGCGTTCCTGTCACCGCCGGTGGCGATGGCAGCGTTCTACCTGAAAGGTGTGGCGCCGGCGCACGTGACGCTCAATCAGATTTTTGCGGGAATGATGCCGTTCATGGGGATCCAGGTGGTTGCACTGGTATTGCTCTACGTCTTCCCGGCGATCGGCCTGTGGCTGCCGAGCATCCTGTACAAATGACCGCCGCCCCGCCCGGCATTGCGCCGGCGCGGGTTCGAGGCGTAACCTGACGAGCGACACCACCGATCGAACCCGCACCACGGAGGTCTCATGCTCGTCAGCGAAATCCTGCGCATCAAGGGCAACACGCTGTTCACGACGTCGCCCGGCGGCACTGCGCTGGAAGCCGTGCGCGTGATGGCGGCCCAGGACATCGGGTCGCTGGTGGTGATGGAGCATGGGCGCCTCGTCGGGCTCCTCACCTTTCGCGAGGTGCTGGCAGCACTCGCCGCGCATGACGGCGCGCTGGGCGTGCTGAAGGTGGCCGACATCTATGAGCGCGACCCGCTGACGGCCGGGTCCAACATCGACGTGATGGAACTGCGACGCACGATGCTCGAGCGCCACGCGCGCTACGTGCCGGTGCTGGACGATGGCACGCTGTTCGGCGTCGTGTCGTTCCACGACGTGGCCAAGGCCGTCTACGAAGAGCAGAGCTTCGAGAACCGGATGCTCAAGAATTACATCCAGGATTCGCCGGACGCGACCTAGGCGGTTTGCGCGAGGCTGAAGCCTCGCCTACATATGTCACACAGGTTCCGCGGGCGAAATTTTCCGTAGGCGAGGCTTCAGCCTCGCAGGAAATTTCGGCAATGCCGCGCCGCTTGCTCACGCTTCAAACAAGAAAATTGCCGGCCGGCGCTCGAATTGTGCGAGATCCGCGCGGCGCCACGCGTCGATGCGCTGGCGGATGATTGTCTGCGTGGGCAGCGTGAGGTCGGCCGCCACGCACAGCACGGTTTCCGGACGCAGCGTGGCCGCCAGCGTGGTCAACATCGCCGTATTGCGATACGGCGTCTCGATGAAGAGTTGCGTGCAGCGGCGCTGCCGTGACTCGGCTTCCAGCCGCTGCAGGGCGGCGGCGCGTTCGGCGGCCGGCACGGGCAGGTAGCCGTG
Organism: Betaproteobacteria bacterium; assembly: GCA_031410015.1. GTDB lineage: Bacteria > Pseudomonadota > Gammaproteobacteria > Burkholderiales > Casimicrobiaceae > VBCG01. The sequence goes on from JANNYI010000410.1 coordinate 7,499, forward strand.
GAACGCGAAGTTCTGGCCGTTCATGCCGGCCGCTATCAGCGCCAGCAACAGCGACGACGGCCCCACCAGTGGCACCACGGGCAGGGCGCGGGCGTGCGCGGCCGCCACCAGCAGCGAGCCGGGGTCGGCCACGCCAGGGCAGCCGGCGTCCGACAGGAGGCCCAAGTCCGCACCCGCCAGCGCCGGCGCCAGCAACCGCTCCAGCGCCACGGCGTCGGGCTTGTCCCCCAGCGGACGGATGTCCAGCGTGGCGATCGGCACCGCCACGCCGACGGCCTTGAGAAAGGCTCGCGCCGGCTTTTCCGTTTCGACGACCCAATGAGTCAACCGGCGCGCCACGGCCATTGTGCGTTCCGGCAGCACGTCGGCTGCGGGCACGACGCCCAGCAGGTTGGGGACGAGGTAGAGCGTGCCGGAGGACATCAGCGCAGCGCCTCCACGCCTTCCGCGCGCAGCAAGCGCAGCAGCGCGATCAGCGGCAGGCCGATCAGCGCGGAGGGGTCGTCATTGACGATCCGCTCGAAGAGCGCGATGCCCAGCCCCTCGGACTTGACCGACCCGGCGCAGTCGAACGGCTGTTCGCGGTCGATGTAGGCGACGATCTCGGCTTCGGACAGCGGGCGGAAGGTGCTGGCCACGTCCACGAGCTCGCGGTGGCAGCGGCCGCTGCGGGCGTCGACCACCGCCACGCCGGTATGGAACACCACGGTTTGCCCCGCGAGCATCCGCAGCTGGGCCAGCGCGCCGTCGCGGTGGCCGGGCTTGCCGACGTGCCGGCCGGCGCAGTCGGCCACCTGATCCGAGCCGATGACGAGGGCATCCTCATAGCGGGCGGCCACCGCGCGGGCCTTGGCCTCGGCCAGCCGCAACGCGGTGGTTCCGGCCGCCTCGTCGGGGCGCGCGGCTTCATCCACCTCGGGGGTGGCCACGGTGAATGGCAGCCCCAGCCGCTCGAGCAGGGTGCGCCGATACCGGGACGTGGAGGCCAGTACCAGGGGGCGTTGTTCGTTCCCCATTGTTTTTGTTGACCTTTCTTTGACAGAGTGGGCAATCCGGGCTATTATCTCGCGTTTGGCTCAACCGGCCGTCAAGGCATACCCACGATGGCGCAAAGTCCCCCGCACGAACGCAAGGCGCCCGGGGCTTTCGACGCGTTCAAGCTTGCGCGCGAACGTGGCTCGCTGGAGGGTGTGCTCGACGTCGAGACTTCGGATCGCCTGTTCGATCGCCTGGCCGAAGGGCCGGGCACCATCAAATGGCGCATCGAAGGCACCACCGATCGCTCCGGACGTCCTGCGCTGGCCATCGCCATCGAAGGCAGCGTGCCGCTGGAATGTCAGCGCACGCTCGAGACCTTCGAGTTTCCGGTGGCGCAGCGCACGATTGCCGTGCTGGCGAAAAGCGAGGCCGATGCGGACGCGCTGGATGGCGGCAGCGAAGACGAGGTGCTGGTCGCGGATCATGTCTTCGACCCGGTGGTACTGGTGGAAGACGAATTATTGTTGACGTTGCCGTACGCTCCCATGCGTCCGGACGCGCCGGAAATCTGAAACACGTAACGAAAGGAAATCATCATGGCAGTCCAGCAGAACAAGAAATCGCCGTCCAAGCGCGGCATGCACCGCGCGCACGACTTCCTGACCGCGCCCACCCTCGCGGTGGAACCGGTGAGCGGCGAAGTGCACATGCGTCACCACATCAGCCCCAACGGCTACTATCGCGGCAAGAAAGTCGTCCAGACCAAGAACGACGCGTAAGTCAGGCTTTGGCTTGACGAGCGGCTGCACGGCATGACCGTTACGGTCGCCGTAGACGCGATGGGGGGCGACCACGGTCCGGCGGTCACGGTGCCGGCTGCCTTGAAGTTCCTCGAGGAATTCGCGGATGCCCACGTGATCCTCGTCGGCCTCGAGGCCCCGCTGACGCAAGCGCTGGCCAAGGCGCGCTCGCCCGCGCGCGATCGCGTCAGCATTCATGCCGCCACCGAGGTGGTGGCCATGGACGAGCCGCCTGCCGACGCGCTGCGCAAGAAGAAAGACTCGTCGATGCGCGTGGCCATCAATCTCGTCAAGGATGGCACCGCGCAAGCCTGCGTGTCCGCCGGCAACACCGGCGCATTGATGGCCATCGCGCGCTTTGTGCTGAAGACATTGCCGGGCATCGACCGGCCTGCCATCGCCTCGCAATTGCCCACCCGCAAGGGCGTCACCACGGCGCTCGACCTCGGCGCCAACGTCAACTGCTCGCCCGAGCAGCTGGTGCAGTTTGCCGTGATGGGCAGCGCGCTGGTCACGGCCGTCGAGCACATCGAGCGGCCCACGGTGGGCCTCCTCAACATCGGGGAGGAGGACATCAAGGGCAACGACGTGGTGAAGCAGGCCGCCGAACTGCTCAAGGCCTCCAGCCTCAACTTCTACGGCAACGTCGAAGGCACCGACCTCTACAAGGGCACGACGGATGTCGTCGTGTGCGACGGCTTTGTCGGCAACGTGGTGCTGAAGTCGTCCGAGGGCCTGGCGGCCATGCTCTACGATTTCCTGCGCGCCGAGTTCACGCGCAACATCTTCACGCGCGCCGCGGCGCTCGCGGCGTATCCGGTGCTGACGGCATTCAAGCGCCGCATCGATCCGCGCCGCTACAACGGCGCCACGCTCGTGGGCCTGAAGGGCGTCGTGGTCAAGAGCCACGGCGGTGCCGATGCGCTGGGCTTCCAGTACGCGTTGCAGAAGGCGCGCCTCGAGGTGGAGCACGGCGTGCTCGACAAGATTGCGGCCCGCGTCGCGGCCATGCCGATGGCCTCGACGGCGCGTGCAGTCCCTGTGGCAGCCGTCCACAATGCGTAGTCGCATTGCGGGCACCGGCCGCTACCTGCCGGCGCAGGTTCTCCACAACGCCGAGCTGGCGCAGCGCGTGGCCACCAGCGACGAGTGGATCCGGACCCGCACGGGAATCAGGCAGCGCCATATCGCGGCGCCCGACGAGCTGACCTCCGACCTCGCGCTGCATGCATCCGTCGCCGCCATCGACGCGGCGGGACTGGCCGCCGCGGACATCGACCTCATCATCGTCGCCACCACCACGCCGGACATGGTTTTTCCGTCCACCGCGTGCATCCTGCAGGACAAGCTTGGCGTGCGCGGCGGCGCCGCCTTCGACGTGCAGGCCGTGTGCTCGGGTTTCGTCTATGCGCTGGCCATCGCCGACCAGATGGTCAGCAGCGGCATGGCGCGCAACGCGCTGGTGGTCGGCGCCGAAATCTATTCGCGCATCCTCGACTGGAGCGATCGCGGCACGTGCGTGCTGTTCGGCGACGGCGCCGGCGCGGTCGTGGTCGTGCCGGCCGCCGAGCCGGGCATCCTCACGGCCCATCTGCACGCCGACGGCAGCCATCGCTCGATCCTGTCCGTGCCGGGACAGGTACGCAACGGCGTGATCGAGGGCGTGCCGTTCCTGCACATGGATGGCACGGCGGTGTTCAAGTTCGCGGTGAAGGTGCTGGCCGACGTCGCGGAGGAGGCGCTGGCGGCCACAATGATGAAAGCCACCGACATCGACTGGGTGATTCCGCACCAGGCCAACATCCGCATCATGGATGCCACGATGAAGAAGCTGCACCTGCCGCACGAGCGTCTCATCGTCACCGTGGGCGAGCATGGCAACACGTCGGCCGCATCGATTCCGCTGGCGCTCGACATCGCCGTGCGCGACGGCCGCATCCGCTCCGGGCAGCATGTGATGCTACTCGGCGTGGGCGGTGGCTTCACGTGGGGTTCGATCTTCCTGCGCTGGTGAGTACGCGCGCGTCAGGTCCACGTAACGAGAGGGTGCAATGAAACTCGCGATGGTGTTTCCCGGACAAGGTTCGCAGGCGGTGGCCATGATGGACGGCTGGAGCGCGCATCCCGTCGTGCGGGCCACGTTCGCCGAAGCCTCCGATGCGCTCGGCGAAGACCTGTGGGCGCTGGTGGCCGACGGTCCGCCCGAAGCGCTCAACCTCACCACCAACACGCAGCCGGTGATGCTCACGGCGGGCGTGGCGGCGTGGCGCGCATGGATCGCGGCGGGCGGGCCGATGCCGGCCATGGTGGCGGGCCACAGTCTCGGCGAATACACCGCGCTGGTGGCCGCCGGGGCGCTGGCGTTTCGCGATGCGGTGCCGCTGGTGCGTTTTCGCGCGCAGGCGATGCAGGATGCGGTGCCGGCCGGTGTCGGCGCCATGGCGGCGATCATGGGCGCTCCCGACGACGATGCCGTGATCGCGGCGTGTGCCGAAGCGGCGCAGGGGCAGGTGGTCGAACCCGTCAACTTCAACGCACCGGGACAACTGGTGATTGCCGGTCATCGCGAGGCGGTGGAACGCGCGATCGTGCTGGCCAAGGCCAGGGGCGCCAAGCGCGGCGTGCTGCTGCCGGTGTCCGCGCCGTTTCACAGCTCGCTGCTGCGGCCGGCGGCAGAGCGTCTCGCGCAGCGCCTGGGGGAGGTCGCGATCGCAACGCCGACGATTCCGGTGCTGCACAACGTCGACGTGGCGGTACACGCCACGCCGGAGGCCATTCGCCACGCACTGGCGCAGCAGGCGGCGCATCCTGTCCGCTGGACCGCCACCATGCAGGCGCTGGGCGCGCAGGGCGTCACGCATGTGGTCGAGTGCGGTCCCGGCAAGGTGCTGGCGGGACTCGCCAAGCGCAGCGTCGAAGGCATCGAAGCGTACTCGCTGACCGACGGCGACGCGCTCGCCGCGGCGTTGGCCGAACTGCAAGCCGCCTGAAGGATGACACGATGAATGCACCGCTATCCCTGGCCGGACAGGTTGCGCTCGTCACCGGCGCCACGCGCGGCATCGGCCTCGCGATCGCGCTGCGGCTGGCCGCCGACGGCGCCACGGTGGTCGGCACCGCCACGACGGATGAAGGCGCTGCCAGGATCAGTGCGTTGCTGCAGGATGTCGGCAACGCGGGCATGGGTGTGAAGCTCGATGTCACCGATGCCGCCGCCACCGACGTCGCGCTCGCCGCCATCGAGGCGAAGCACGGCGCCATCGGCATCCTCGTCAACAACGCCGGCATCACGCGCGACAACCTGCTGCTGCGGATGAAGGACGACGAGTGGGACGCGATCATGGCCACCAACCTGAAGCCTGCCTATCGCCTCGCCAAGGCCGTGCTGCGCGGCATGATGAAGGCCCGCCGCGGCCGCATCATCCAGATCGGCAGCGTGGTCGGTTCGAGCGGCAATGCGGGACAGGTCAATTACGCCGCCGCCAAGGCTGCGCTCATCGGCTTCACCAAGTCGCTGGCGCAGGAAGTGGGCAGCCGCAACATCACGGTCAACTGCGTCGCGCCCGGATTCATCGACACCGACATGACCCGCGACCTGCCGGACGCGGCCCGCGAGGTGCTGGTGGGACGCATCCCGCTGGGGCGCCTGGGCGCGCCGGAGGATATCGCCCACGCCGTGGCCTACCTGGCAAGCCCGGGCGCCGCCTATGTCACCGGCATTACGCTGCACGTCAACGGCGGCATGTACATGGTTTGAGGTCCCGGCGGGCGGCGGCGGCACCCTTTGCGGTACGCCGGTGCAGCGGGGGCCTTCTGGTAGAATTGCGGGGTTTGCACATAGGGGGCCCCGCTTCGGGGAGGACAGCATGGAAAATGTAGAACAACGCGTCAAGAAGATCGTCGCCGAGCAACTGGGCGTCAACGAGGCCGACATCAAGACCGAATCGTCGTTTGTCGACGATCTGGGCGCCGACTCGCTCGACACCGTCGAACTCGTGATGGCGCTCGAAGAAGAATTCGAAACCGAGATTCCCGACGAGGAAGCGGAAAAGATCACCACCGTGCAGCAGGCGATCGACTACGTCGGCAAGAACCTCAAGAAGTAGCAGCGTCTCGTCGGGCGCGCGGGCACGCCAGTGTCTGGCGCGCCCGCTGCAACGCGCGCGCACTCGCGCTGCCGGCGCAGCATGGCGCCAGCGCCACCGCGACGACTGTCGCCGCCCCGCCCCCCACTCCAGACCCGCCGCAAGGCATCGCACATGACCAAGAGACGCGTAGTCGTCACTGGCCTCGGCATCATCGCTCCCACCGGCATCGGCGTGGACGCGGCGTGGGCGGCGATCCTGGCCGGCCAGTCGGGCATCGGACCCATCACCCGCTTCGATGCCGCCTCGTTTCCCGCGCGCATCGCCGGCGAGGTCAAGGGCTTCGACGTCACGCAATACCTGTCCGGCAAGGAATCGCGCCGCTACGACACCTTCATTCACTACGGTCTCGTGGCGACGATGGAGGCGGTGCAGGATGCGGGTTTGGCCGACTATGCCGGCGACAAGGAACGCGTGGGCGTGTGCATCGGCTCGGGCATCGGCGGCCTGCCGATGATCGAGGACATGGCCAAGGCACTGGCCGAAGGGGGCGTGCGCAAGATTTCGCCGTTCTTCGTGCCGGGATCGATCATCAACATGATCTCCGGCCTGGTGTCCATCCACTACGGCTTCAAGGGTCCCAACCTCGCCACCGTCAGCGCCTGCTCCACTGCCAACCACAGCATCGGCGAAGCGGCGCGGCTGATCGAATACGGCGACGCCGACATCATGGTGGCGGGGGGCTCGGAGTCCACGGTGTCGCCGCTGGGTGTGGGTGGATTCTGCGCGTCGCGCGCGCTGTCCACGCGCAACGACGATCCGGCCGCCGCCAGCCGCCCGTGGGACATTGACCGCGACGGCTTCGTGCTGGGCGAGGGCGCCGGCGTATTGGTGCTGGAGGAGTTGTCGCATGCACAGGCGCGCGGCGCCCACATCTACTGCGAACTCGCCGGCTACGGCATGAGCGCGGATGCGTACCACATCACCGCGCCGCCGGAAGACGGCGACGGCGCGCGCCGCAGCATGCTCAATGCGCTGCGCAACGGCGGCATGCTGATCACCGACGTCGACTACATCAACGCCCATGGCACCTCGACGCCGCTGGGCGATATTGCCGAATGCACGGGGGTGAAGCGCGCATTCGGCGAGCACGCGAAGAAGCTGGCCGTGTCGTCCACCAAGTCCATGACCGGACATCTGCTGGGCGCGGCCGGCGGCATCGAGGCGGTGTTCACGGTGCTGGCGCTGCGCGACCAGGTTGCGCCGCCCACCATCAATCTCGTCAACATCGATCCGCAGTGCGACCTCGACTTCGTGCCGCTGGTGGCGCGCCGGATGACGATCCGCGGCGCGCTGTCCAATTCCTTCGGCTTCGGCGGCACCAACGCCACGCTGGCATTCCGCACGCTGACCTGACCTTCCTGCGGCGGCCGCGGCGGCCACC
>JANNYI010000411.1:0-2470 GCA_031410015.1 Betaproteobacteria bacterium
GCCTCGCCTACGGGGACTTGAAGGCAGCCCACGCCAGCGCGGCCCACCCGGCCAGCCACGCGACGCCGCCGACCGGCGTCACGGCGCCCAGTCCGCGCATCCCCGTCAGGGCCATGCCATAGAGGCTGCCGGAGAACAGAACGATCCCGGCCGCGAACAGCCAGGCGGCCCACGCGAGGCCCGCCCGACTCGGGTCCTGCATCAGCAGGATGCCCACGGCCAGCAGCGCCAGCGCGTGCCACGCGTGATACTGCACAGCGGTTTGCCACACGGCGGCCATGTCCGGCGCCAGGCGCGCTTTCAGCGCGTGCGCCCCGAACGCGCCCAGTGCCACGGCCATGAACATCGCGATGGCCCCCAACATCAATGCAAGACGTGCGGTCATATGCCTTAAACTTGCGGTTGATAACCTGACCAAGACCGGATTACACCATGCCCATCGAACGCCGCCACGTCGGCAAGCGCCTTTCCGAGGCCGTCGTCTTCACGCCGGGCCAGGAACGCATCGTCTATCTCGCCGGCCAGGTGGCCGACGACCCCAAGGCCGACATGGCCGCCCAGACGGCCCAAGTGCTGGCGGCGATCGACCGGCTGCTGGCCGAAGTGGGCAGCGACAAGACGCGCATCCTGTCGGCCACGATCTTCCTGCCGGACATGGCCGACTTCCCGACGCTCAACGCGGCGTGGGAAGCGTGGGTCGTGCCGGGGCACACACCCGCGCGCGCCACGGTCGAGGCCAAGCTCGCCAGCAGCGACTACAAGGTCGAGATCCAGGTGGTGGCCGCAGCGCCCGCCGCCTGAAGGACAACGCCAACGATGAACAATCTTTCTGCCCAGGCCATCATCGCCGCCAGCGCGCGGCGCGAGGCCACTGCGCCCAGCAACGCCGCCACGCTGCCCGTCACGCGGGCGATGTTCGACGACCTGATGGTGCGCTGCTATGCGCCCGCCGCATTCGTGCCGGTGCGCGGCGAAGGCTCGCGCGTGTGGGACCAGGACGGGCGGATGTACATCGACTTCGCCAGCGGCGTGGCGGTCACCGCGCTCGGCCATTGCCATCCGGCGATGGTGCGCGCGCTGACGCAGCAGGCGTCCACGATCTGGCACGTGTCCAACTGGATGACCAACGAGCCGGCGCTGCGCCTGGCCAAGCGGCTGGTCGACCATACATTCGCCGACCGCGCGTTCTTCTGCAACTCCGGCGCCGAAGCCAACGAAGCCGCGCTCAAACTTGCGCGGCGGTATGCGCACGACCATTACGGCGAACGCAAGATGCGGATCGTCTCGACGATCAACAGCTTCCACGGGCGCACGCTGTTCACGGTCACCGCCGGCGGGCAGTCCAAGTACGCATCGGGCTTCGGCCCCAATCCGGCCGGCATCACCCATATCCCGTACAACGACGTTGCGGCGCTGGAACGAGAATTCGCCGAGCACGGCGACGAGATCTGCGCGGTGCTGCTCGAACCCATGCAGGGCGAAGGCGGCATGACGCCGGGCACGCCGGCCTTCCTGCACGCCGCGCGGCGGCTGTGCACCCAGCACCACGCGCTGCTGGTGCTGGACGAAATCCAGAGCGGCATGGGCCGCACCGGCGCGCTCTTTTCGTACATGCAGAAGGGCATCGTCCCCGACATCCTGACCAGCGCCAAGGGCCTCGGCGGCGGCTTTCCGATCGGCGCGCTGCTCACCACCAACGAAGTCGCCAGTGCCTTTACCGTAGGCGTGCACGGGACCACCTACGGCGGCAATCCGCTCGCCTGCGCGGTGGCCGGCGCTGTGTTCGACGTGATCAACACCACCGAGGTGCTGGATGGCGTCAAGGCGCGGCATGCGTTGTTCGTCGAGGGCCTGAAGGCCATCAATGCGCGGCGGCGCGTATTCACCGACATCCGCGGCGAAGGGGTGTGGATCGGCTGTGAACTCGACACGCCGTGGAAGGGCAAGTCGATGGACGTCGTGCGTGCGGCCGGCGACGCCGGGCTCATGGTGCTGGTGGCCGGACCGGACGTCGTGCGGATCGCGCCATCGCTCGTGATCTCGCTCGACGAAATTCTCGAAGGACTGGCGAGGCTCGAGACCGCGCTCAACCACGCGCTGGTCTGAAACCACGAGCCGCAGGCGACTGCAGGCGACTGTAGGCGAGGCTTCAGCCTCGCATGGCGTCGCGCGAGGCTGAAGCCTCGCCTACATCCATGGTGTGACGTCGCGCGAGGCTGAAGCCTCGCCTACATCCATGGTGTGACGCTGCGCGAGGCTGAAGCCTCGCCTACAGGGCCGCCGCTGATGGTTCGTCTGCAACCACAGGCAGCACCCGGTGCCGCCGCACCGGCGACCAGAGCACCGTCGCCGCCGACAGCAGAAGGCCCAGCACGCCCACGGCCAGCAGCGTGCCGCGCAATCCGATCCATGTCGCCAGCGCACCGCCGACGAGCGCGCCCACCGGCGCGGCGGATACCGTCAGGAAACG
>JANNYI010000412.1:0-1908 GCA_031410015.1 Betaproteobacteria bacterium
CACATCAACAAGACCGATTCGGCCGTGCGGATCACGCACTTGCCCACCAACACCGTGGTGCAATGCCAGAACGATCGCTCGCAGCACCGCAACCGGGCGGAGGCGATGACGATGCTGAAATCGAAGCTCTACGAGCTCGAAATCCGCAAGCGGCAGGAGGCGCAGCAGAAGCTCGAGGATTCGAAGACCGACATCGGCTGGGGACATCAGATCCGCTCGTACGTGCTCGACCAGTCGCGGATCAAGGATCTGCGCACCAATTTCGAAACGGGCAACACGCAGTCGGTGCTGGACGGGGACCTCGATGACTTCATCGCGGCGAGCCTGAAGCAGGGAGTGTAGCGATGGACGACAACAAGAATTCCGCGCCGCCCGTCGTGGCCGCGGACGAAAACCAGATCATGGCCGAGCGCCGCGGCAAGCTCGCGGCGCTGCGCGGCCACGGCCAGGCATTTCCCAACGATTTTCGCCGCGACGCGCTGGCGGCCGACCTGCACGCGGCGCACGATGCCAAGGGCAACGAAGCGTTGGAGCCGGCAGCGATCACCGTGGCGGTGGCCGGGCGGATGATGTTGAAGCGAGTGATGGGCAAGGCGTGCTTCGCCACGCTGCAGGACATGTCCGGCCGCATCCAGCTCTACATCACGATGGACGCGGTGGGCGCGGACAAGCTCGACGACTTCAAGCACTGGGACCTGGGCGACATCGTGGGCGCCGTGGGCACGCTCTTCAAGACCAAGACCGGCGAACTCTCGGTCAAGGCGTCGCAGATCCGCCTGCTGGCCAAGGCGCTGCGGCCGCTGCCGGAAAAATTCCATGGCATGACCGACCAGGAGCAGCGGTATCGGCAGCGCTATGTCGACCTGATCACCAATCCGGACGCGCGCAAGGTATTCAGGCAGCGCTCGCAGATCGTGCAAGCGATGCGCGAGTTCTTCGTTGCGCGCGGGTATCTCGAGGTCGAGACGCCGATGATGCATCCGCTCCCCGGCGGCGCCGCGGCGCGGCCGTTTGTCACGCATCACAATGCGCTGGACATGGAGCTGTTCCTGCGGATCGCGCCCGAGCTCTATCTGAAGAAGCTCGTGGTCGGCGGCATGGAAAAAGTGTTCGAGGTCAACCGCAACTTCCGCAACGAAGGCATCTCCACCCGGCACAATCCCGAGTTCACGATGCTGGAGTTCTACGAAGCCTATCAGGATTATCACTACCTGATGGACTTGACCGAGGCGCTGCTGTGCGATGTGGCGGGCAAGGTGCTGGGCACCACGCTGCTCGACTACCAGGGCACGGCCATCGACCTCGGCAAGCCCTTCGACCGGCTGACGATGGCGCAGGCGATCCATCAGTACAATCCGCAGCACGCGCTGGCCGATCTTGCGCGGCTCGACTATCTCAAGTCGGCACTGGCCGGCTCGGGCACGGAGGTCTATGCTTCCGATGGCCTCGGCATGCTGCAGTTGAAGCTCTTCGAGGCCACGACCGAGTCGAAGTTGATGCAGCCCACATTCATCATCGCGCATCCCACCGACGTGTCGCCGCTGGCGCGCGCCAACGACGCCAATCCAGCCGTCACCGATCGCTTCGAGCTCTTCATCACCGGGCGCGAGATGGCCAACGGCTTCTCGGAGTTGAACGATCCCGAAGACCAGGCGGCACGTTTCCAGTCGCAGGTGGATGCCCGGGCCGCGGGCGACGAGGAGGCGATGTACTTCGACGCCGACTACCTGCGCGCGATGGAATATGGTCTGCCGCCCACGGCGGGCGAGGGCATCGGCATCGACCGCATCGTGATGCTGCTGACCAATGCCCCGTCGATCCGCGACGTCATCCTGTTTCCGCAGTTTAAGCGCGAGGGCTGAGTCGATGTGCCCGCAAAAAAGGGGTCAGGGTCAGATTAATAATGGG
>JANNYI010000413.1:0-8884 GCA_031410015.1 Betaproteobacteria bacterium
CCCACGCCCTCCCAGAATGCAGCGAGCGCGCGATGCAGGACCTGGCCGCGTTCCTCGGGCAGCAATCCTGCGGCCACTGCGGGCCATTCGCGCTGTCGCAGCCGGTGGCGCGCGAAGGCCTGGAAGGGACAGCTGCTTTGACTTTCGATCACGCCTACGCCGCCGGCAGCGCGCGCACCCGCGCCCAGCGCCGGGCCCATGGCATCGTGCATCGCCTCGAAGGCCGGTCGCACTGCGGCCATGTCGCGGACGCGCCCGCCGTAGGTGGGAGGCGGCAACCCGGCGCGTTGCGGCCAGTCGGCAATCAGGCTCGAGACGGCCGACCGCGCGTCGCGGTCACATTCGGCGTGGCTCGCGATGACCTCCGGCGCCGCTTGTGCCAGCGACTGCACGATCGCGCGCGCAAACGCGAGGGTGCGCGCGGCATCGGCGCGGGGGACGCCGCGCGCCCGTTGCCACGACAGCGGCAACAATGCCTGCGGCGTGGCCGGTGGCGGCCATTGTTCCGCCGCCATGCCCGCGATCCACAGCGAGTCGAAGGACAGCCCGGCCGCTTCGAGCGTACCGAGGATCCGGATCCGCGCGCCACGTGCCTCGGGCTGGAACACCGTGCGCGCTGCCATCGCGCGCAGCGCGGCCACCGCATCGTCGCGCCCGGTGGTGCCGATGACGCTGTCCAGCTTCGCAAACACGCCGAGCAGGCGCCACCAGGCGTCGCGTGCCTGCCACTCACTGCTGCCCAGCGGCCGCGCCCCCGGCCAGCCGAGGTCCGCGAGCCAGCCGCGCCATGTCGATGCCCAGGCATCCGGATCGCGGCGCGTGGCGTCGGGCAGTTGCAGCGATCGCCACTGTGCAAGCAGCGGATCGCCGGCCGGCAACGCGGCCAGCGCCGCGGCAAAGGTCACGTTCTGGACCCCGGCTTCACGCCAGCCGCGTTCCAGTTGCGCGCGCGCGAGCCAGGCGTCGGCTGCGCCCGGCAGATACGGCGAACGCAACAGCCGCGCCGCGACAGACATCGGCAAGGCGCCTGCCGACCACTCGACGAGCTGCATTGCGGCCGCGACGATCGGCACCGCCGCGAGATCGGTGCCCAGCGACACGTCGTAGGGTCGCGGTGCATCAGGGTCGGCGGCTTCCACCAGTTCGGGACACAGGATGTCCTCCGCGGCGGCGACGACCGCATCACGGCGCGCCGCGAGATTGCCGATCACGATGCCGATTTCCATGTCCGGGTCGGCCAGCGCAAGCGCACGCGCGTGTCCAAGCGCGGCGGCAAGTTCAGCCTCGGGTGACGCCAATGCACAGCGCGACCGCGCGGCCTCGAGCGACACCGGCACCGGCAGCGCGATGCGGGCGACCTGCATGCCGCTGGCTTCGAGCGCGGCCAGCAAGCGCCGCTGTTGTGGCGACCATTCGAGAAATCCGGCACACGCAACCGACCTGTTGCGCCAGCCGGTAACCATGGGGGCCACGCCGGTCAGGAGATCGGCCATTTCCGCGGCATCGAGCAATCCGCGCTCGTCGAGCACCACGCGATAGCGTGACGCCCAGCGGCTGAAAGTGGCGGCATCGTCGTCGATCCCGGCGTGCTGCCATGCCGAGAACGATTCGCCGGGATTGCGCCACGCATGAAAGGTGGTCCAGGCATCGGCAGCGGCGATGGCGGCACCCCGCGGGTCGAGCAGCGCGCCGTCGTCGGCGACGATGCGTTCCCACAACAGCGCGGAGGCCTCCGGCGGCAGCAAGATGCGCGCGTTGGCAAGCGCACCGGCGACGAGCGCATCGAGCCGCAGCGATTGCAACCAGGCGGACCATGGAAGCGCATTGGCCGCCGGCCACGCCATGACGCCCGCGCGCAACTGCGCAGCGTCGTGCCGCGCCACCAAAGCGCGCGCAAGGCGCTTGTTGGGTGTGACCAGGACATGGCCGCCCGCTATGGCGGCGGCGAGTTCAGCTTCGGGCATGGAGTCTTGCAAGTGCGCGGCGCGCAATGCGCCGAGATCGGTGTCGACTCTAGCACCGATTGCCCGGATCGCCGCCCGGCGCGACAGCGCAGGCGCGGCGACTTGTCAGGGACGGAAGAGTGTCAGGGACGGAAGAGTGTCAGTCGCCGCGACCGGAGGCCGACAGCGCGCTGGCCGGGGTGATGGGAAATGAGCCCGTGTTACCGCTTGCCAACGACGAGAGCAGCGACGGCCGGGCCGAAGCCAGTGCAGCAGCGGCGTGCAAGGGACTGGCGGCGATGCCCTCACTGGGGCGAACCTGCAGCGGACGCTGCGCCACCTTCCACTCGCCACACCAGTCGTCGTCGCGCACATGCGGCCACACGCCTTCGATCATGTACGATTTAGCGTTGATCGGATGCAGCATCGGCGCGGTGCGTCGGCACTGGCCCCATTGCACCCCGCGCGTATCGGTGGGCTTGGCCATCTGGCGGTCGTAGTACTGGCAGGCGACGCATTTGTCCACGTGCGAGATCTCCATGGCCGGCGCCCCGATGCTGCGACGCCGTGATGTTGAAAGGATATGACAACACCCTTGCTAGAACTGTGCCAGCGCCGCATCGATCAAGTTGGAATGATGCGTGGCCCGACCAATGGCAGGTCGCATGCCTGCATTGAGCGCGCGAATGCGCAGCAACGCCTTAAGACCAATGGCCGAGGCACGATGCGAGGCGCGTATTTTGAAACGGCGATTGGCGACGAAACATGCAAGGCATGAAGCCATGCCTGCATCGCCGTCGGGAAATTTTCGATCCGTGCAGGCAAGGCTTCATCCTTGCGCACGAAACCACAACGCCGGGAAGTCGTGGTGACTAATGCACGATCAACGGCACAAAGCCGCGCGGCGTCAATGCGACGGGACGGGTACGCCGGGCCGACATGCGGGCTGCCCCGGATGGGCGCCGCGCCGCGGGCCGGGCCGCCAATTTGCGGTCATGGCCGATCGCGATGCGCGATGCACTCCGGCGCGTGGGGGTGCGCACCGCAATGCGCATGCAATCAATTCGCGTACGCATGTGCCTGTCGCTCCGTTCGGTCGTTGGGGATACGGCCGCCGACCGCATCGCTGTTTGCAGTCTGGAAAATTGACTTTTCCCGGCGGCCGTAAACTTTGGAAGCGCGCTGTTGCACGATCAGGCGGCAAGCGACCCGAGCGCGGCCCGCAGGGGCGCAGGAACGTCCTGCACGCGCCGCGCCATGAAGCCCGGCAGCGCATCCAGCGTCGACTTCAATTCTTCATCGGCAGCTGCGGCTTCGCGCGCCAGCTGCTCGTCGTAACCCTTGCGGCTCGCCGGCGACGAGAGCACCTCGTACGCCGCATGGATCATCCGCACGAGCTGGGACAAGTCCTGGCCCGAATCGGTGGCACCGTATTGAAAGCGTTCCAGCACCGCGGCGTAGGCGGCCTCGATGCGTGCCGGGCATGCACCGGGCGCGAGATCGAGATAGTCGTAATAGGTATAGGTCACGGTGCCTCTCCTGTCTGGGTAGGGCCCATTGCCGCGGGTCCGATGACAAGGTAAAAGCAGCAAGCGTGCCAACGCGACAGACGGTAGGCAACCCATTGAAACTGCGCAATATCTTGTGCTTCCTGCGGTGCCGGCCCCCCTGCGGGCACTCGCGTTCCGGATGAGCGGTGCCTACAGCACCGCGAGCGGCGTACGGCGTCGCGGAGGCGGAAACAGGCAATCGAGTTCGGCCGTGACGCCGGGGGTCAGGACAAGTGTGGCCGCCCACCGATTTTCGTCCAAGCGCGCCGGCGCCGACGACTTCGGAATGGCAATCACTCCCGGGTTGCGGATGGACCACGCCAACGCCAGTTGCGCAGCCGTGGCCCCGAGCGTGGCCGCCAGAGCCGACAACCTCCGGTCGGCTGCAAGCGCGCCCTGGTTCACAGGTGAATACGCCATCACCGGCATGGCGTGGTCGACGCACCAGGGCAGAAGGTCGAACTCGATCCCCCGCGTGGACAGGTTGTACAGCACCTGATTGGTTGCACAGAGCCCGCCGTTTTTCGTCGCTGCCAACTCACGGATTGCGCCAGCATCGAAGTTGGAGACGCCCCAGCGCAGGATCCTGCCGCCGGCCCGCAGGCGTTCGAAGGCATCGATGGTCTCGCCCAGCGGGATGCCGCCGGGCCAATGCAGGAGGTAGAGGTCGATGCGGTCGGTGCGAAGCCGCCGCAGGCTGCGTTCGCACGCGGCCACGGCACTCTTCGCGCCGGCATTGTGCGGATACACCTTGCTGACGATGAAGGCCTCGTCACGCCGGCCGGCCACGGCCTCTCCGACGACGTCCTCGGCCCCGCCGTCGCCGTACATCTCGGCCGTGTCGATCAGCGTCATGCCGAGGTCGAGCCCGTGGCGCAACGCCGCCACCTCGCGCCCGGCGTCCTGCCGCCGCTCCCCCATGCGCCAGGTGCCCAGTCCCAACGCGGGCACCGAGGTGCCATCGGCAAACTTGACCACGGGAAGCGGGGGCAGCGCAGGCATCCGGCAAGCATAAGGCGAAGGGCGCGGTTCAGTACAATAGGTCGGATGGCCACCCTCCTGCCCGCCGGTGCCGATCGCCACATCGTTCGTGGCGCCTGCCCACACGATTGCCCCGACACCTGCGCGTTGTTGACCACGGTGGAAAACGGCCGCGCCATCGCGATCCGCGGTGCGCCCGATCACCCCGCCACCGGGGGCGTGCTCTGTACCAAGGTGGCACGCTACCTCGACCGTACCTACTCGGACCAGCGCGTGCTGCACCCGATGCGCCGCGTGGGGCGTAAAGGCGAAGGCCGCTTCGAGCGCATCTCCTGGGACGAAGCGCTGGCGATCATCGCCGCGAAGTTCGGCGCGATCGCGGCCTCACCCGATGGTCCCGAGGCCATCCTTCCGTACAGCTACGCCGGCACGATGGGCCTCCTGCAGTACGGCTCGATGGACCGGCGCTTCTTCCATCGGCTGGGTGCGTCCCTGCTCGACCGCACGATCTGCGCATCGGCGGGCAAGGCCGGGTGGACCAGCGTGATCGGCGCCACGATCGGAATGGACGTCGAGCAATACGAGAACAGCAAGCTGATCCTGATCTGGGGCAGCAACCCGATCACGTCCAATCTCCATTTCTGGATGCGGGCGCAGGAAGCCAAGCGGCGCGGTGCGCGCCTGATCGCCATCGACCCCTACCGCAGCGCCACCGCGGAGAAATGCCACGACCACATTGCGCTGATGCCAGGCACCGATGGCGCGCTGGCATTGGGGCTGATGCATGTGCTGATTGCCGACAACCTGCTCGATCGCGACTACATCGACCGCCATACGATCGGCTTCGACCAGTTGGCGGCGCGCGCCGCCGAGTGGAATCCGCACCGCACCGCGAAGGTGTGCGGCCTGCATGCCGAACAGATCACCGACCTCGCACGCGCCTACGGCACCACGCGGCCGGCGGCGATCCGCGTCAACTACGGGATGCAGCGCGTGGCCGGCGGCGCCAACGCCGTGCGCGCCATTGCCTGCCTGCCCGCGCTGGTGGGCGCGTGGCGCGATCCGGCCGGAGGCGCCCTGCTGTCGTCATCGGGCACGTATCCGGTGAATACGCCGGCGCTCGAGCGACCCGACCTGATCCGCGGCAATCCGCGCACGATCAACATGACCTCGATCGGCGACGCGCTATGCGATGCCGCCGCTCCGCCGGTGCGCGCGATCTATGTCTACAACTCCAATCCCGTTGCGGTGGCGCCGCATTCGAGCAAGGTGCGCCAGGGCTTCGCGCGCGAGGACCTTTTCTGCGTCGTCCACGAGATCTTCCAGACCGATACCGCTGATTTCGCCGACATCCTGTTACCGGCCACGACGCAGCTCGAGCAGATCGATGTGCACTCGTCCTACGGCCATCTCTATGCGCTGGCCAACAACAAGGCGATCGAGCCGCTGGGCGAAGCGCTGCCCAACACCGAAGTGTTCCGCCGGCTGGCGGCCGCGATGGGGTTCACCGAGTCCTGCTTCAGCGACACCGACGAGGAGATCGCGCAGATGGCATGGCGGCACGACGATCCGCGCGCCCGTGACCTCGACTGGGCGACGTTGAGTCGCGACGGTTGGCGGCGCCTGGACGTGCCGGTTGCCTATGCGCCGTTCGCGGAAGGCCACTTCCCCACGGTCTCGGGCAAATGTGAATTCGTCAGCGCCGCGCTGGACCAGCAGGGCTTCGACGCGGTGCCGCAGTACATCCCGCCGCGCGAATCCGTGACCACCAATGCACCATTGGCGGCGCGCTATCCGCTTGCGTTCATCTCCCCGCCGGCGCGCAACTTTCTCAACTCATCGTTTGCCAATCTCCCCGCCTTCGTCGGCGAAGAGTCGACGCCGTGGCTCGACCTCAACGCAGAAGACGCCGCCCCGCGCGGCATCCGCGAGGGCGACCGCGTGCGTATCTTCAATGACCGTGGCGAATTCACGGCCACTGCGCGCATTACCGAGCGCGCCCGCACCGGCGTGGCGGTGGCGCCGTCGGTATGGTGGCAGAAGCTCTCGCCGGACGGAAAGAACGCGAACGCCGTCACCAGCCAGGCACTCACCGATCTCGGCCGCGCGGCAACGTTCTACGATTGTCTGGTGGAAGTGGCGCGGGTGGAATCACCAGCGCACCCGTAATCCGGTGTTCCTGTAGGCGAGGCTTCAGCCTCGCGGGTTCTACGGCACGACTACAACTTGCGCACGAGCCCCACCATGATCCCGAAGATCTCGAGCGAGCCTTCGGGGCGGATCACCGCATAGGCCTTGTTTTCGGCCCGCAGCACGAACTTGCCGTCCTCGAGGTCGAGCCGCTTCAGCGTGAACTGGTTGTCGACGATGGCCACGACGATGTCGCCCTTGTGCGCGGACGGACGCTTCTCGACCACGACAAGATCGCCGTCGAAGATGCCGGCGTCCATCATCGAATCCCCTTTGACGCGGATCAGCACGGTTTGCGATGGCCGTTCGATCAGGTAGTCGTCGATGGTGAGCGCATCGGCGCTGCTGTCGTCCACCTGCTCGGGCAAGCCTGCGCGCACCGGAGAGTCGGCCAGCGGCCGGGCAAAGAAGCGCTTGGTGGGCGCCAGCCGCCGGTCGGGCGTGGAGTCGAGGAAGCCGGCCAGCTTGAGGCGTGCCACCATGGCGGCCACCGAGGACTTGGACTTGAGCCCCAGCAGGCTGCCGATGGATGCATAGGAGGGCAACGCCCGATGTTGGGCGTAGTAGTCCTGGAGCGACGTCAGGTAGGAACGATCGTTCGACATGTGCGTAGAATACGAACGAACGTTCGCGGCGTCAAGCCCCCCTCTTTCAGCTCCTTGGCACCACCTTTAGGGCCCCGTTTTCATGCAGCTTTTCGCCCCTTCGCTGGCCTTTGTCGACCTCGAGACCACCGGCATGCATGCCGGCGAGGATCGCATCACGGAGGTGGCGATCGTGCGGGTGGACATGGACCCCGACGGTGGCCCGCCACGGGTGGCCGAGTGGAGTTCGCTGGTCGACCCGGAAATCCCGATCCCGTCTGTGATCCAGACGCTCACCGGCATCACCAACGCGATGGTGGCCGGCGCGCCCACGTTTTCCGCCATTGCCTCGCAGATCGAGGCGCGGCTCGACGGCGCGCTCTTCATCGCGCATAACGCCCGCTTCGATCACGGCTTCCTCAAGCACGCGTTCGCGCGCGTGGGCCGGCCCATGGTCGCACGGGCGCTGTGCACAGTGCGGCTGTCGCGCCGCCTCTATCCCGACGTGCAGGGCCACGGCCTCGACGCCATCGTGGCCCGGCACGGCCTGACCAACACGGCCCGCCACCGTGCGCTTGGCGATGCCCGCGTGCTGTGGTCGTTCATCGAGTTGCTGTATCGCGAGCATCCGGCCGAAACCATTGCGGCGGCGGTGAAGCGCATCCTGAAGATCCCCAGCCTGCCGCCGCAGTTGCCGCCCGACGCGCTCGATGCGCTGCCCGAGGGTCCCGGCATCTACTTCTTCTACGGCGATAATCCGCTGCCGCTCTACATCGGCAAGAGCATTAACCTGCGTGATCGCGTCGGCGCGCATTTCACCAGCGACTGGCGGCAGGAGTCCGACCTGCGGCTGTCGCAGGAAATCCGCCGCATCGAATTCGAGGCCACCGCGGGCGAACTCGGCGCGCTGATGCGCGAAGCCGTCACGATCAAGCGCCTCTTGCCCGCGCACAATCGCGCGCTACGGCGCAAGGCGGATGCCGGCGTGCTGCGACTGGTCCCGGACGCCGCACCCGCATTCATCCAGGCGCGCGACGTCACGCCGGCGGAATTGGCGGGCGCCTACGGACCGTTCTCGTCCAAGCGCGGCGCGCGCGAAACGCTGCGCAGCCTCGCCGCGGAACATTCGTTGTGCTGGCGGATGCTGGGCCTGGAAAAGCGCGATGGCGGACCGTGCTTTCAACGGCAGCTGCGCCGCTGCGCGGGCGCGTGTGTCGGCGAGGAGTCGGCCACAGACCACAACGCGCGATTGCTTGCGGCATTGGTACCGCTGGCGATTCCGCCATGGCCGGTCGAGGGCAACGGCCTGCTGCGCGAGGTCGACGCCAAAGGCGAGCGCACCGATGTGCATGTGCTGCGCGACTGGTGCTGGCTGGGCTCTGCGCGCGACGACGGCGTACTGGCGGCAATGCTGGAAAGTCCACCAACGCCGCAATTCGACCTGGATGTCGCGAAGCTGCTGATCAAGCGCCACGCGCAGGGGAAGCTGGCGTTGCGGACGGCGCCGAACGCGGCAGCTGCCATCACCGATCTCGCGGAAGCGATTGGCACCTGCCTACGCCGCTGAAGAGCAGCCGCCGAACATCCACGCTTGACCCGCCCTACCGGTGCCCCCACCCGCGGCCTCGTGCGGTTG
>JANNYI010000414.1:0-6099 GCA_031410015.1 Betaproteobacteria bacterium
CGAGGAAAACATCACCGGCCGCATCATCGACATCATCGCCCCCATCGGCAAGGGCCAGCGCGGCCTCTTGGTGGCGTCGCCCAAGTCAGGCAAGACGGTGATGCTGCAGCATATCGCGCACTCCATCGCCGCCAATCACCCGGACGTGATGCTGATCGTGCTGCTGATCGACGAGCGGCCGGAAGAAGTGACCGAAATGCAGCGCTCGGTGCGCGGCGAAGTGGTGTCCTCCACGTTCGACGAGCCCGCCACGCGCCACGTGCAGGTGGCCGAAATGGTCATCGAGAAGGCCAAGCGACTGGTCGAGCATAAAAAGGACGTGGTGATCCTGCTCGACTCGATCACGCGTCTCGCCCGCGCCTACAACACCGTGGTGCCGGCCTCCGGCAAGGTGCTGACGGGTGGTGTCGATGCCAACGCGCTGCAGCGCCCCAAGCGCTTCTTCGGCGCCGCGCGCAACATCGAGGAAGGCGGCTCGCTCACCATCATCGCCACCGCGCTGATCGATACCGGATCGCGGATGGACGACGTGATCTACGAAGAGTTCAAGGGCACGGGCAACATGGAAATCCACCTCGACCGCCGCATGGCCGAGAAGCGGATCTACCCGTCCATCAACGTCAACCGCTCCGGCACGCGCCGCGAGGAGTTGCTGTTGAAGCCCGACATCCTGCAAAAGGTGTGGATCCTGCGCAAGCTGCTTTATCCGATGGACGAGCTCGAGGCAATGGAATTCCTGCTGGACAAGGTCAAGGGCACGAAGAACAACGCCGAGTTCTTCGAGAGCATGCGGCGGGGGTAGCCCGCGTGCGCGGAACGCCCGAAACGCTGCGTAAATAGGGACAGACCACCATTAATTGGGGTGCAGCTCTCCAATTAATGGTGGTCTGTCCCTATTTACGCAGCCTCGCGGGTTCGATGCCGGCATTGACCCAGCGAGGCTGAAGCCTCGCCTACAGGTTTCAACCCCACAGGGTTCAACCCCACAGGATGCAGTGCGATTTGCCAAATGGCCCGGAAACAGGCATAATCGACGGTTCTCCGCGTTGGGCCTCCCTCACGGGCGGTCCGAAGGCGGCATCCGGGACAGCGCGTGCACGAGCACCATCACCGTGGGCTAGCGAGTCCGTCACTGCAAAGGAAACACCATGAAAGACGCCATTCACCCCAAATACGCCGACGTGCAGGTCACCTGCTCCTGCGGCACCGCCTTCACCACGCGATCCACCGCCGGCAAGGCGCTGTCGATCGAGGTGTGCGCGTCCTGCCACCCGTTCTACACCGGCAAGCAGAAGGTGATGGACACGGCGGGCCGGATCGACAAGTTCCGCCAGCGCTACGGCAGCAAGACCGGGTCGTCGACCCCGGCCTGATGCACCAGCGCCGCGCAAGGATCAAGGCAGCTTCGGCTGCCTTTTTCTTTCGTCCCGCGTAGAGTCACTAGCTACACCGACCCGTTTCCCCGCATGCGCAATTCGCCCCCTCCCTCGACCGCGGACCAGGACCTCGAAACCCTGAGCCCGTCCGGCCCCTACCGCGCCCTGAAGCAGTTCGGGCTGGTCCTGCTCTGCGCGGCGTGGGTCGCGCTTGGGCTCGCGGGACACGACCCCTGGAAGACGCAGGACGCGGTGTCGGTGGGCGTCGCCGCGGAAATGGCCGAGCTTGGTGATCCCGTCGTCCCGATGCTGGCCGGCGAGCCTTATCTCAGCACGCCGCCGCTGGCGTGGGTTGGTGGCGCGCTGGCGATTCGCGCTTTCTCGCCCCCCTTGCAGCGCCACAATGCCGCGCGGCTGATCGCCGGCGTGGCGCTGGCGTTGGCGCTGCTGGCCACCGCGCTGGCCAGCCGTGCGTTGAACGGACGCGCTTTCCGCTGGCTTCCCGTGCTGATCCTGGTGGGCAGCATCGGATTCTGGGATCGTGCCCACGTCGTGTCGCCCGAACTGTTCCTCACCGTCGGCGTGGCCGTCGGCCTGTGGGGCTTTGCGGCCGCGCTGCGCGCGCCGGTGGCTGGTGGCGTCCTGCTGGGCATCGGCATCGGCATCGCCTTTCTCGGCCGCGGGCTCCTCGGGCCGCTGTGGCTCGCACTCGCCGCCCTCCTGCTCCCCGCTTGTGGCCCCGCGTGGCGCACCCGCGGCTATGTCATCACGGTGCTGGTGGCCACCCTGACGGCACTCGTCGTCGCGTTGCCATGGGTATTGGCATTGCACGCTCGCGATCCGGTCCTGTTCCGGCAGTGGTGGGACGGCGAGTCGCTGCGTCGTTACGTCGCCGGCCTCGACGACAGCCCGGCCGATCCGCTGTTCTATCTGCGCAATCTCCTCTGGTTTGCATTTCCTGCGCTGCCGCTCGCGGCATGGATGCTGTGGCTGCGGCTTCGCAACTTCAACGGCGGTGTGGCGCAGCCGGCGGTGGTCATTCCCGGCGTGCTGGCGCTGGTCATCCTGGTCAGCCTCCTCGCGTTGCCAGCGCCGAAGTTGCAGAACGCGCTGCCGCTGCTGGTCCCCCTGGCGCTGCTCGCCGCGCTCGAGGTCGACTCACTCAAGCGCGGGCTCTCCGGCGCGCTCGACTGGTTCGGCATCCTGACCTTCGGTCTCGTGGCGCTGCTGTTCTGGGGCCTGTGGCTCGACTCCTACATCCACGGGATGTCGCCCGGCGTAGCGCGGTTGTTTCGCGATACCGAGATCGGTTTCCAGCCGTCGTTCCACCTCGGCACGATGCTGGCGGCCACCGGTCTCACCGTGCTGTGGGTGATGCTGGTCCGCCCGGCGCGGCGCTCGAACCGTCGCACAATGCTCAACTGGGCCGCCGGGGTGACGCTGGTGTGGGGGCTCGCCAGCACGATCTGGCTGCCGTACCTCGATTCGCGGCGCAGCTACCGCTGGGCGGTCGAGAGCCTCGTCAAGGCGCTGCCTGCCGGATGCGTCGCGAGTCGCAATCTGGGGGAGTCGCAACGGGCCGTGATCCACTACTTCGCCGGCATCAAGACGGTGCGCGAGGAAGTCACCCCATCACACGAATGTCCGACGCTGCTGGTGCAGTATGGTCGCCTTGACGGCACACCCCCGGCCCCGCCAGGATGGACCGCGCTGTGGAGCGGCGGCCGGCGCGGCGACGACACCGAACGATTCGTGCTTTACGCAAGGACAGCGCAGTGAAATTCATCGACGAAGCACTCATCGAAGTTCTGGCCGGCGACGGCGGCAACGGCTCGGCCTCGTTTCGCCGCGAGAAATACATTCCGCGCGGCGGCCCCGACGGCGGCGACGGCGGCAAGGGCGGCAGCATCTATGCGGTGGCCGATCGCAACATCAACACGCTGATCGACTATCGCTATGCGCGCATCCACCGCGCCAAGCGCGGCGAAAACGGTCGCGGCGCCGATCAATACGGCAAGAGTTCGGACGATGTGATCCTGCGCGTGCCGGTGGGCACCGTGATCGCGGACGCCGACACCGGCGACAAGATCGCCGACCTGGCGGCAGACGGCGCGCGTGCATTGCTGGCCGCGGGCGGCAAGGGCGGGCTGGGCAATCTCCATTTCAAGTCCAGCATCAATCGCGCACCCAAGCAGTTCACCAAGGGCGACGAAGGCGAGCAACGCAAGCTGAAGCTCGAGTTGAAGGTGCTGGCGGACGTGGGCCTCTTGGGCATGCCCAACGCCGGCAAGTCCACGCTGATCCGCGCGATCTCCGCCGCACGCCCGAAGGTGGCCGACTATCCGTTCACCACGCTGGCGCCCAACCTCGGCGTCGTGCGTACCAGCGAGAACAAGAGCTTCGTCGTGGCCGACATCCCGGGCCTGATCGAGGGCGCGGCCGACGGCGCCGGCCTTGGCCATCGCTTCCTGCGCCATCTCGTGCGCACGCGCCTGTTGCTGCATCTCGTCGACCTGGCGCCGCTCGACGGCACCTCCGATCCGGTGCACGACGCGCGCGCGATCGTGAAGGAACTGAAGCGCTATGACGAGGCGCTGTACGACAAGCCGCGCTGGCTCGTGCTGAACAAACTCGACCTCATTCCGGAAGAGGAACGCGACGCGCGGGTGAAGGCGTTCATCAAGGCGTATCGCTGGAAAGGCCCGGTGTTTGCCATCGCCGCCATCAGCGGCGACGGTTGCCGTCCGCTGACATTCGCCATCCAGGAGTGGCTGGATGCGCGGCCCGCCTATGCGATGGCCGCAGATCCCGAGGCCCCGGCGGATGCCTCCGCGCCGGTGGTCGTCAAGCCGGCGCCGGTGCGGGCGCGTCGCGCGCGCAAGACCACGGCGACCGACGCGGAATGAGCACGCCGGGCCGCCCGATGCGCGCAAACCGGAGCGCGCTGCGCGAAGGCGGACGCCTGTGACGACGCTGGTTGCCAACGCCAGGCGGCTCGTGGTCAAGGTCGGCTCGAGCCTCGTCACCAACGACGGGCAAGGCCTCGATCATGCCGCCGTCGCGCACTGGGCCGAGGAGATCGCGGCGCTGAAAGTGGCCGGCCGCGAGGTGGTGCTGGTGTCCTCCGGCGCGATTGCGGAGGGCATCAAGCGCCTCGGCTGGACGACGCGGCCCAAGGCCATCCACGAATTGCAGGCCGCCGCCGCCGTCGGCCAGATGGGCTTGATCCAGGCCTACGAAACGGCGTTCGCGAAGTACGGCCTGCAGACGGCGCAGATCCTGCTGACGCACGAGGACCTGGCCGACCGCCGCCGCTATCTCAATGCGCGCACCACGCTGCGCACGCTGCTCGCGCTGTCGGTGATCCCGATCATCAACGAAAACGACACCGTGACCACCGACGAGATCCGCGTGGGCGACAACGACACGCTGGGCGCGCTGGTGGCCAACCTGATCGAAGCCGACGTGCTGATCCTCCTCACCGACCAGCAGGGTCTCTACACCTCCGATCCGCGCAAGGATCCCGGCGCCCGTTTCGTGCACGAGGCGCGCGCCGGCGACCCGGCACTGGAGGCAATGGCCGGCGGCGCGGGCAGCAACCTCGGTCGCGGCGGCATGCTCACCAAGATCCTCGCGGCCAAGCGCGCCGCGCGGTCGGGCGCCTCCACCATCATCGCCTCGGGGCGCGAGGAGAACGTGCTCACGCGGCTCGCCGCCGGCCATCCGCTGGGTACGGCGCTGATCGCGCCGGCGCAATCACTGGCCGCACGCAAGCAGTGGCTGGCCGACCATGTGCAACTCGCGGGCAAGCTGCAGCTCGATGCCGGCGCCGTGCGCGCGCTGGTCAGCGAAGGCAAGAGCCTGCTGCCGATCGGCGTGGTGGCCGTGGAAGGCGCCTTTGAGCGCGGCGAAGTGGTCGGCGTGTACGCGCCCGGCGGCGTCGAGGTCGCGCGCGGCCTCGTCAACTATGGTGCGCAGGACACGAGCCGCATCCTGCGCCGGCCGTCGACCGAGATCGAGGCGATCCTGGGCTACGTCGACGAGGCTGAGCTGATTCACCGCGACAACCTCGTGTTGTTGGGATGACCGGGCGCGCCCCCCCGATGGGAGGTCGCGCAGGCGGGCTTGCCCGGCAGGTATCATCATCGATTGGCCCTCCCCTGATGCCCGCTTGCCCATGACCACCCGCCACGCGCTTTCCGCCTGCGTCGCCGCCATTGCCTTCGCGACACTTTCCGCACCTGCCGTAGCCGCGCCGATGCAACCCGGCATGTGGGAACTGGTGATCGCCGTCACCGCGGACGGGCAGACGGAAGCGGTGCCGGCCGGGCGCGGCTGCATCACGCCGAAGGACATCGCCGACCCGACCAGGACGCTGCCGCGCCCCGCCGGCCAGTGCACGCTGGCCAACGTGCAGCGCACCGCGGATCGGGCCACCTACGACATCGTGTGCAAGGACAAGCAGGTGACCACGCGCGGCCGCGCGGACATTGCCATTGCCGGCGACCGCTACGACGGCAAGGTCACGCTCGAGTTGACGGGCCGGGATGGCAAGAGTGTTCCCGTGGAAATGGCAATGAACGCCAGGCGCGTGGGCGACTGCGCGCCCTGAGAGGCCCGCCTCGCGGCGGGCACACAATGGATGAATGCACCGTTTCGCCGCGGTAGGCGAGGCTTCAGCCTCGCGAGCGACGCGCGAGGCTGAAGCCTCGCCTACGGCGGC
>JANNYI010000415.1:0-6268 GCA_031410015.1 Betaproteobacteria bacterium
TCGAGGCCCCAGACGCCGCCGGACACGCCGCAATCGACGAAGTGGATGCCCGCGGCGGCCAGCGCGGCGGCGCGGCGTTGCGAATCCTTGTAGTTGGCGTTGCCGCCGTCGACGATGACGTCGCCGGCCGCCATTTCGGGCCAGATCGTCTCGATCGTGTTCGGTGGCGGCGCCCGCCGGCACCATCAGCCAGACGATGCGCGGCGCCGGTAGCGCGCGCGCCAGTTCCACCAGTGACGGTGCGGCGGTGAGCACACCCTCCGTGACCAGCGCCGCGGCAGCCGCTGCGTCCGGGTCGAAGCCGCTGACGCTGGCGCCACCGCGCGCAAGCCTGCGGGCCATGTTGCCGCCCATCCGGCCGAGGCCGACGATGCCGATATGCATGGGAATGTGCCGGAAAGAAGGTGCGTGAGCCGCGATGCTACCGAATCGCGACCGCGAGCGCCATGCCGGTCACGGCAGCGGTAGCGGAGCGCGCTCGGCCTGCGTCGAGGCGAGGATCGCCGCAGCCACCAGCAACGCCGCGCCAATGACGATGCGAACGCCCGGCACCTCGCCCAGGAGTGCCCAGGCAAGCCCGATGCCGTACACCGGTTCCAGCGCCGCGACGATGGCCGCCGTGAGCGCCCCGACGCCGGCAATCCCCACGATGAAGACCGTATGGGCGACGGCCGTGCACAGCACGCCCAGCATCACGATCAGTCCCAGCGCACGGGCATCGATGACCCCTCCCGCCCCGCCGGTGGCCAGCACGATCGGCAGCAGGCACAACGCCGCGAACACGTTGAGCCAGAACGCCAGCGACGACGCGTGGCTGTCGGTGGCGAGCACGCGGGTACGCACGACCAGCCACGCAAACGTGTAGCCGGAGACAACCCCCCATGCCAGGCCATGGAAATCGGCGTTCGCCCAGCTGAAGTCGCGCACCGTCAGCGCGAGTCCGGCGACCACCAGTGCAGCGGTCGCCAGGTCCACGGACCGCCACGGACTGCGCCGATGCCGTCGCTCCAGCACCAGCACGAACAGCGGGAAACTCGCGAAGCCCAGGAGACCCATCGTGACGCTCGATGCGGCAATCGCGGCAAAGAACGCGTACCAATGCAGGGCCAGGATCGCACCGGAGAAGGCCAGCGACGCCGATGGGCGCAGCATGGGCGTCCGGCGCACGCGCAGCCACAGACCAAGCGCGAGCGCGGCCACGACGGTGCGGCCGAGCACGATCGCAACCGGATCCCAGTCGATCCACTTGCCGAACAATCCGGCAAATCCGAACAGCAGGACGGCGGCATGCAGCGAAACGAGCGGGATGGTGTTGGGCACGGGAGATCAGGGCAGCAGTGGCTCGGGCGTGATGATGCCATCCCCGGCGCTCGCGTGCGCTAGAATCGACGCTCTGCGGCACCGTACGACAACAACAGGAGCACTCCATGGCGGTGGCGATTCCCCAGGCCAAGATCCTCGAGGCGGTGCGCAAGTACCCCGGCAACCGCGTGAAGGTCGCGGTCGCGGACATCGACGGCGTGCTTCGCGGCAAGTACCTGCACAAGGACAAGTTCTTCTCGGCCGCCGAGGGCGGCTTCGGCTTCTGCGACGTCGTGTTCGGCTGGGATTCGCAGGACGTCTGCTACGACAACACGACGATCACCGGCTGGCACAAGGGCTTTCCCGACGTGCTGGCGCGCATCGACCTGCGCACGCACCGCAACGTGCCGTGGGACGAGGGCGTCCCGTTCTTCCTCGGCGAGTTCGTCTGGCAGAAGGACGGCAAGGAGGCGCCGTTCCCGCTGTGCCCGCGGCA
The DNA here is from genome assembly GCA_031410015.1 of Betaproteobacteria bacterium. Lineage (GTDB taxonomy): Bacteria > Pseudomonadota > Gammaproteobacteria > Burkholderiales > Casimicrobiaceae > VBCG01. Next base: position 1,799 of record JANNYI010000415.1, read on the forward strand.
GTTGCTGAAGCGCGTGCTGGCGCGCGCGGAGCGCATGGGCCTGATGCCGATGTGCGGCATGGAATTCGAGTGGTTCAATTTCTCCGAGACGCCACAGTCCTGGGCCGACAAGAAGGGCGTCGATCCCGAGCCGATCTCGCCGGGCATGTTCGGCTATTCGCTGTTGCGCGCCAATGCGGCGCAGCCCTACTTCGCCGCGCTGTTCAACGAGATGGGCGCGTTCGGCGTGCCGATCGAGGGCCTCCATACCGAGACCGGCCCCGGCGTGTATGAGGTCGCGATCCTGTTTTCCGAGGCGCTCGAAGCCGCCGACCGCGCAGTGCTGTTCAAGACCGGCGCCAAGGAAATCGCCTCGCGCTTCGACATCATGCCGAGCTTCATGGCCAAGTGGAGTGCCAAGTATCCCGGCTGCTCGGGCCACATCCACCAGTCGCTCTCCGACGGCAAGGTCAATCGCTTCTACGACCCCAAGGGGCGACACGGCATGAGCAAGCTCTTCGAGAGCTATCTTGCCGGCCAGGTCGAAGGGCTGATGCAGTTCGCGCCGATGTTCTGGCCGACCATCAACAGCTACAAGCGCCTCGTCGACGGCTTCTGGGCGCCGGTGAAGCCCACGTGGGGCGTAGACAACCGCACCGCCAGCTTCCGCGTGATCCCCGGGTCGCCCAAGTCCACGCGACTCGAGACGCGCTGCCCCGGTGCGGATGTCAATCCCTACCTCGCCATGGCGGCGGTGATCGCGGCCGGCTTGAATGGTGTCGAGAAAGGAATGAAGCTCACCGCGAAGCCGATCACGGGCACCAATGAGGGGTCCGAGAACGTGCCGCGCGCGCCGCGGACGCTGATCGAGACCACGCAGGTGTTCCGCAAGTCCGACGCCGCGCGCGACTGGTTCGGCGACGAATTCGTTGATCACTTCGCGGCCACCCGGGAATGGGAATGGCGCCAGTGGCTCGATGCCGTCACCGACTGGGAACGCCAGCGTTATTTCGAAATCATCTGAAGCCCGAACCACCATGACCGAACGATTCAGTTTCCCGACCACGATCCACTTCGGCGCCGGCGCGCGCAAGCTCGTCGCCGCGCATCTTGTCGCGCAAGGCGTCAAGCGGCCGCTGCTGGTCACCGACCGCGGCATCGCCGGACTGCCGCTCCTGAAGCTGTTCGTGCAGGACCTGCCCGGACTCGACGTCGGGGTGTTCTCCGATATCTCCGGCAACCCGGTGCGCCGCCAGGTGATGCTGGGGGCGGACGCCTATCGCGCGCACCGGGCCGACGCCGTGATCGGGCTGGGCGGCGGCGCGGCGCTCGACGTCGCGAAGGCGGTTGCGCTGATGGCCACCCATCCCGGTGACATTCTCGAATACGCATGGGACCACCCGCAGGTGCGGCCGATGGACCAGCCGCTGCCCTGGTTCGTGGCGCTGCCCACGACCGCAGGCACGGGATCCGAGGTGGGCCGCTCGTCGGTGATCTCGGACGACGTCACGCACATCAAGAAGATCATCTTTTCGCCGCTGCTGCTGGCGAGGGCGGTGTTCGCCGACCCGGAGCTGACGCTCGACCTGCCAACGCTGATCACCGCGGCCACCGGCATGGACGCGCTGACCCACAACATCGAGTCGTACCTGTCGCCGGCCTATCACCCGCTATGCGACGGCATCGCGCTGGAAGGCGTCCGTATCGCAGCGCGGGCGCTGCCCCGCGCGGTGGCCAATGGACACGATCTGGCCGCGCGCTCCGACATGCTGATGAGTTCGATGATGGGCGCCATCGCCTTCCAGAAGGATCTGGGGGCGGTGCACTCGTGCGCACACGCGCTGTCCACCGTGCTGGATATGCACCACGGTCTCGCCAACGGCATCATGATCGACCACGTGATGCTCTTCAACCTGCCGGCGGCCACGGAGAAGCTGGCCGAACTCGCGCACGTGGCTGCGGTGCCGGGCGGCGACACCGGCACGCCGGAGGCTCGGGCCCGCGCGTTCATCGCCTGGCTGACCGCGCTCAAGGCCTCGCTCGGCATTCCCGCCCGGCTGTCGGACTACTGCGTGCCGCGGCTCGTGCAGAAGGCGGACATCCCGCGGCTGGTCGAGGTTGCCGTGAACGACATCTGCCACCAGACCAACCCGCGCAAATGCACGGCCGCCGACTTCGAAAAGATCTTTGCCGCCGCGTTCTAGCGCAGCGGGTACGGCCATGCTGAAGATCGGCGTTTCCGCGAGCTTCTTCCACAGCGACGAGCCGCGCGCCGTCTTCCAGGGCATGACGCTGCAATACGTCGAGCAGAATGTGCCGCACTGGCTGATGCAGCGCGACGTGTTGGCACTGATGGTGCCCTCGCCCGACGGCGTCACGCGCCGCACCACCAGCCGGGTCACGGTCGCCGACTTCGCGGCGGAACTCGATGCGCTGGTGTTGATGGGCGGGTCGGATGTCTGCCCGGCCACCTATGGCGAAACCACGCTGAAGCCGGCGTGGAACGGCGACCGGGTGCGCGACGACTACGAGATCGCGCTCTACCGCGCGTTCGTCGCGGCGGGCAAGCCGGTGCTCGGTCTGTGCCGTGGTGCCCAGCTCATCAACGTCGCGCAGGGCGGTACGCTGTACCAGGACATCCCCACGCAGCGTCCCGACGCGCTGCGGCACCGGATGCAGTCGCTCTACGAGAATAACTGCCACGCGACGTCGCTGGTGCCCGGATCGGGTCTTGCCACCCTGTACCCGCGGCAGGCGCTGGTCAAGACCAACTCCGTGCATCACCAGGCCATCAAGGATCTGGGCCGCGACCTGGTGATCGAAGCGTGGTCCGAACCCGACCACATTGTCGAGGCCATCCGCGGCACGGGATCCTCGTACGTCGTCGGCGTGCAGTGGCATCCGGAATTCCATCCGGAGGACGACGCCACGTTCATCGACGACACCGTCCTGCTGGACGACTTCCTGGCGACTGCGGCGCGCCACAAATCCGCCGCCTACGCCCTCTAGGACTTCCATCGCAATGAAGATCTTCAATCCCGCGACCGGCACCGAACTCGCCGACCTGACCGCCGACAACGCGAAGGCGGTGGCGGCCAAGTACGCCCGGGCGCGCGCGGCGCAACCGGCGTGGGCAAGGCGCCCGCTGCGTCATCGCCTGGCCGTGATGACGAAATTCCGCGGCATGCTGGTCACGCGCCAGGATGAACTGGCACGCACGTTGACGCAGGAAGTGGGCAAGCCCATCCGCCAGTCGCGCAACGAGCTGAACGGGCTGGTCGGCCGCATCGATTTCTTCCTCGCCGAAACCACGCGCACGCTGCGCGACCGGCAGGTGTTTGCCGACAAGGCCGGCAAGTTGGAGGAGCGCATCGCGCACGACCCGCTCGGCGTGATCGCCAACGTCTCCGCGTGGAACTACCCGTACTTCGTCGGCGGCAACGTCTTCGTCCCGGCGCTGCTGGCCGGCAATGCCGTGCTCTACAAGCCATCGGAGTACGCCACGCTCACTGGCCTCAAGATCGCGGAGATGTTGCATGCGGCAGGCGTGCCTGACGACGTATTCATCGCGGTGGTCGGCGACGGCAAGGCCGGCGCGGCACTGTTGCGGCAAGCCGTCGACGGCGTGTTCTTCACCGGGTCCTACGCCACCGGCGCCAAGGTTGCCGCAAGCACCGGCCGCCGCATGATCAAGACTCAGCTCGAACTGGGCGGCAAGGATCCGATCTACGTCTGCGAGGACGTGGACGTCAACGCCGCCGCGGCCGGCATCGCCGATGGTGCCTTCTACAACACCGGGCAGTCCTGCTGCTCCGTCGAGCGCATCTATGTGCACGAGCGGATCTACGACGCGTTCGTCGCCGCCTTCGTCGCCGAGGTGAAGACGTTCCGGATGGGCGATCCGCTCGACGAGAAGACCTACATCGGCGCCATCACCCGCAAGCCGCAGCTCGCCGTGCTGCGCAAGCAGGTGAGCGACGCCACGCGCAAGGGGGCCAAGCTGCTGCTGGGCGGACACCCGCTGAAAGCCAAGGGGCAGTGGTTCGCGCCGACCGTGCTGGCCGATGCCGATCACTCGATGCTGCTGATGCGCGAGGAGTCGTTCGGCCCGATCATCGGCATCCAGGCCGTGGCGGATGACGAGGCCGCGGTGGACCTGATGAACGACACCGACTACGGGCTTACCGCCGGCGTCTACACGGTCGACGCGTCGCGCGCGCGCCGGATCCTGTCGAAGGTGCAGGCAGGCACGGTGTACTGGAACTGCTGCGATCGCGTCAGTCCGCGGCTGCCGTGGTCGGGCGTCAAGCATTCGGGCATCGGCCTCACGCTGTCCACCTACGGTATCGAGACGTTTACGCGGCCGAAGGCCTGGCATCTGCGCGGAGCTTAGGCGATTTCCTGAGGCGTGCTGTAGGGGGGGGTTGAGGCGAGCGGGGCGATAGGGAGGGGTTTGCAGCGAGGCGGGAGCCACGCCAACACGTGTTTTTT
>JANNYI010000416.1:0-1849 GCA_031410015.1 Betaproteobacteria bacterium
GGCCTGGCGCCTGCTCGACGACCAGGTGCTAGGCGTGGACCCATCGGCGTGCTGACCAAAATCAACATCGCCGCCCGGACAGTACATTGGCAAGCCATGCCGTAACGGAGCCCGCCACGCGGTTCTCTTCGTCTCGCGTGCTCCGAGGGCGAGCTAGTACCAGCCGACCTGAGCCATTCCTGGGCCGGAAGCTAGGCCATCAAGAGCAACTGGGACGAACGCCGCGATCTCGTCGTCCGTCATCCTGCTCGCCCGCAGTGTCAGACGGCATTTCTGCCGCTCGCGTGTTTCTGTATCTCGGCGCGGCTCACGACCATGTGGTGCACTTCGTCCGGGCCATCGGCAAACCGGAGGTGGCGCACGTCGGTGTAAAGCTCGGCGAGCGGCGTCCACTCCGAGATCCCCGTGGCGCCGTGGATCTGGATCGCCTCGTCGATGATCCGGCAGGCCATTTCCGGCACCATGGCCTTGACCATGCTCACCCAAACCCGCGCTTCACGATTGCCAAGCACGTCCATGGCTCTCGCGGCCTTCAGGACCATCAGGCGCATTGCTTCGATGTCGATGCGCGCGCGCGAGACCAGTTCGGGGTTCTTGCCGAGCTTGATCAACGGCTGACCGAACGCCTCACGCGAGAGGCCGCGCTTGATCATCAGTTCAAGCGCCTGTTCCGCCTTGCCGATGGTGCGCATGCAGTGGTGAATCCGGCCCGGCCCCAGGCGGACCTGGGAAATCTCGAAACCGCGACCCTCACCGAGCAGGATGTTGCTCTTCGGCACGCGCACATTGTCGAGCCTGAGGTGCATGTGACCGCGCGGCGCATGGTCCTGACCGAAGACGTGCATCGGGCCGAGGATCTGCACGCCTGGCGTGTCCATCGGCACGAGGATTTGCGATTGCTGCAGGTGGGGCGGCGCATCGGGGCTCGTCTTCACCATGCAGATCATGATCTTGCATCGTGGATCGCCCGCGTTGGAGATGTAGTACTTTTCGCCGTTGATCACCCACTCATCGCCGATGAGTTCGGCGCGCGTCGCAATATTCTTGGCGTCGGATGAAGCGACGGCCGGCTCGGTCATGGCGTAGCAGGAGCGGATCTCGCCGTTCAGGAGCGGCTCAAGCCATTTCGCCTTCTGCTCGGGTGTGCCGACCCGCTCAAGAACCTCCATGTTGCCTGTGTCGGGCGCCGAGCAGTTGAGCGTCTCGGACGCCAGTGGCTGCTTACCGAGTTCGGCGGCGATGTAGGCGTAGTCCAGATTGCTCAGGCCTTCGCCCGTCTCGGCGTTGGGCAGGAAGAAGTTCCACAGGCCGGCGGCCTTGGCCTTCTGTTTTGCGCCATCAAGCAGTTCGAGCTGGCCCGGCGCCCAGCTCCAGCGGTCCGCCCGGCCCGCGCCAAGTTCCTCGAACTTTTCGGCAATGGGGGCCACATTGTCGGCGATGTGTCGCTTGACCGCCTCGAACAGCGGCCGTCCCTTCTCTGACATCCGAAGGTCGTTGAGTTCGTTCTCGCGCTCGGCTTCGGTCATCTGATGATCCATTCGAATGTCACGGCCGGCCCCTTATGGGACCTTCGCCGATACATCGTTAGTTCATCGCGGCCATCATTTGCAATTTTGCCCCCGAGTAGACGTCAGAGACGCTGGCAGTTGTGGAGCCGAGCGATACAGGGCCACCTTTATCCGTGTCTTGCTGCCTCATGGCGGGCGCGCAAATATCGGTCCAGTAAGCTGGCGGAGACGCAGGGATTCGAACCCTGGGTACAGTATTCCCGTACAACGCCTTAGCAAGGCGCCGCCTTAAGCCACTCGGCCACGTCTCCGTCGCCCCGTCGATACCCTGTCCGGCCCCG
>JANNYI010000417.1:0-4535 GCA_031410015.1 Betaproteobacteria bacterium
AGGAAGCCGAGGCGCTGTGCGGTCGCATCGCCATGCTGAAGGCGGGCCGAGTCGTGGCGCTCGACACCACGGCCAATCTGCTGTCGCGCTTCTCGGGTCTCACGTGCCGTCTGGTCGTGGCCCGGGTGCCGGCAGCGTGGCAGGACCGCATCGTGCGGCGCGAGGGACGCAACGTGCACGTCGGGCTCGAGTCCCACGCGCAGCTCGAGTCGCTGCTTGCCGCGCTGCGCGAGGAGGGCATCGCGATCGAAGAAATGACACTGGCGGAGGCTGACCTCGAACAGGTATTCCTGCGCATCATGAAGCAACCGGAACCGGCCGGCACGGAGCGGCCATGATCGAGCCGATGGCGGGTACGGGACATGGCTGGGTGACGCTCTTCTACAAGGAGATCCTGCGTTTCTGGAAGGTGAGCTTCCAGACAATTGCAGCGCCGGTGCTCTCCGCACTCCTCTACCTGCTCATTTTTTCACATGTACTCGATGGCCGCGTCACCGTCTTTGACGGCCGGGTCTCCTATACGTCGTTTCTGGTGCCCGGCCTCGTGATGATGGCGGTGCTGCAGAATTCATTCGCCAATTCGTCGTCGTCGATGATCGGTTCCAAGATGACGGGGAACCTGATCTTCGTGCTGCTGCCGCCGCTGTCCCCGCTGGATCTCTTCGCCGCCTATGTGCTCGGGGCAATGGTGCGCGGACTGGTGGTCGGCGCCGGCGTGTTCGCGGTCACGCTGGTGTTCGATCCGGGACTCCTGGCCATGCCCAAGCCGTGGTGGGCACTGGCCTTCGTGCTGCTCGGTAGCGCCATCCTGTCGATCCTGGGCCTGCTGGCCGGGCTGTCGGCGGACAAATTCGATCAGCTGTCGGTCTTCCAGAATTTCATCATCATGCCCCTCACGTTTCTTTCGGGCGTGTTCTATTCGATTCATTCGCTGCCGCCGTTCTGGCAGACTCTGTCGCACTTCAACCCCTTCTTCTACATGATCGACGGCTTTCGCTACGGGTTCTTCGGGATCGCGGACATCGCGCCGGGCGTGAGCCTGGCGGTCGTCGCGGTATCCGCGCTGGCGCTCTCCGCGCTGACGTTGCAACTCCTCGCCAGCGGCTGGAAGCTGCGTCCATAGGAAACAGAAACCATGGTCACACCCGAATCGATTCAAGTCTCGCTTGAAGCGGGACTGCCCTGCGACCATGTCGCAGTCTCCGGCGACGGCGCGCATTTCGAGGCCGTCATCGTCTCGCAGGCGTTTGCCGGGCTCTCGCGCGTGCGCCAGCACCAGCTCGTCTACGGCGCGCTGGGCGATCGCATGCGCGAGGAGATCCACGCGCTGTCGATGCAGACCTTCACGCCGGCGCAGTGGGCGGAGCGCACCGGTGGATAAGCTGCGGATCAAGGGCGGCTCGCCGTTGACCGGCGAGGTGCGCGCATCCGGGGCCAAGAACGCCGCGTTGCCCATCCTGTGCGCGGCCCTGCTGTCGGCCGAGCCGCTGCGCCTTTCCAACGTGCCGCGGCTGAACGACGTGACCACGATGGAGGCGTTGCTCGCGCAGATGGGTGTGCGCCTCGATGCGCGCACGCCGGGCGCGGTCGTCCTGGACGCCGCGCGCATCGACTGGCCGCTCGCCCCCTACGAACTCGTGAAGACGATGCGCGCATCGATCTTGGCGCTGGGCCCGTTGCTGGCCCGCTGCGGCGAAGCACGGGTGTCGCTGCCCGGCGGCTGCGCAATCGGCCTGCGGCCGGTGGACCAGCACGTGAAGGGGTTGACGGCGATGGGCGCCGAGATCGATCTGGAGCACGGCTACATCAATGCGCGCGGGCGCCTGCGCGGCGCCAACATCGTGTTCGACATGGTCACCGTCACCGGCACCGAGAACCTGCTGATGGCGGCCACGCTCGCCGACGGCATCACGGTGCTCGAGAATGCGGCGCGCGAGCCGGAGGTGATCGACCTCGCGCAATGCCTTCTGGCGATGGGTGCCAGGATCACCGGCGCCGGCAGCGACCGCATCACGATCGAGGGCGTGGCGCAGCTGCACGGCGCGGCGCACGCGATCATGCCCGACCGGATCGAGACGGGCACCTTCCTCGCGGCGGTCGGCGCCGCGGGCGGCGACGTCACGATCACCGGCACCCAGCCGGACTCCCTGGCCGCGGTGATCGACAAGCTGCGCGAAGTCGGCGTGGACATCGCCGTGGATGGCGAGCACATCCGCGTCCGGCGCGACGGCCCGTTGCGCGCGGTCAACGTGCGCACGGCGCCGCATCCCGGTTTTCCGACCGACATGCAGGCGCAATTCATGGCGCTGGCCACGCGCGCCGTGGGCACCGCGGTCATCACGGAGACGATCTTCGAGAACCGGATGATGCATGTGCAGGAATTGCGCCGGCTGGGCGCCGACATCGAGGTCGAAGGCAGCACCGCCATCGTCAAGGGTGTGGACAAGCTCACCGGCGCCGACGTGATGGCCACCGACCTGCGCGCGTCGGCGTGCCTCGTCATTGCCGGACTCATTGCCGAAGGCGACACCACGATCGATCGCATCTATCACCTCGACCGCGGCTACGAGCGCATCGAGGAAAAGCTCTCCGGGCTGGGCGCGCGCATCGAGCGGGTCCGGTAACGGCAGCGGGGCTCGCGTGACCGCGCCGCACGATCAGCTTGCCGCGTCCCCGCTGGGGCATGCCACCGCCTATCCGGATGCGTATGACCCAGCGCTGCTCTTCCGCGTCGCCCGCGCGCCGCAGCGCGAAGCCATCGGCGTCACGGGCGCGCTGCCGTTCGTGGGCGCCGATGTCTGGACCGCGTTCGAGTTGACCTGGCTCGATGGCGACGGCAAGCCGGCGATCGCCATTGCATCCTTCGAGGTGCCCGCCAACTCCGCCGCGATCGTCGAGTCGAAGTCGGTGAAGCTGTATCTGGGCGCGTTCGCGCAGACGCGCTTTCGCGATGCCGCCGCGGTCGCCGCCACCATCGAGGGCGACCTGTCGCGCGCCACCGCCGCAGCCGTTCGCGTCCGGCTGACGCTGCCAGCGCAGTTCGCGGACCTGCGGCTGGAAGCGATGGAAGGCGACAGCCTCGACGCGCTGCCGCTCGCCGTCGATCGCTACGAACTCGATCCGGCGGCGCTGACCGTCACCGGCAGCCAGGCAACCGAGACGCTGCGTACGGACCTCTTCCGGTCGGTGTGTCCCATCACCGGGCAACCCGACTTCGCCTCCGTGGCCATCCGTTACACGGGTCCGCGCATCGACCGCACCGGGTTGCTGCGCTACCTCGTGTCGTATCGCTGCCACGCCGGATTCCACGAGCACTGCGTGGAGCGCATCTTCGTCGACATGCAGCGCGCGTGCGGTTGCAGTGCGCTGGCGGTGCTGGCCCGGTTCACGCGCCGCGGTGGCGTCGACATCAATCCCTGGCGCGCCACGGCCGGTATGCTGCCCCCCGGCGGCGGGCGCACCGTACGCCAATGACCGCCGCGGCGATCACCGCCATTCGCGGCGCGCTGGTCGACTTTCATGCCGACCCGCTGGTCGAGGGCATGGCCGCCGCGCGGCGCTACGAGGCCGACGGTGTCGTCGCAATGGCCGGTGGCCGGGTCGTGGGGAGCGGCGCCGCCGCGACGGTCCTGCCGACGCTGCCGGCCGGCACGCCGGTCACCACCTACGCCAACGCGCTGATCACCGCCGGTTTCATCGACAGTCACGTCCACTATCCGCAGCTGCCGATCATCGGGGCCGGGGGCAAGCCGCTGCTCGACTGGCTTGCCACCTACACGTTTCCCGCCGAGGAACGCTATGCGGACGCCGCCTTCGCGCGCGCGGTGGCGCGCCGCTACCTTGCCGAGAACCTGCGCAACGGCATCACCACGGCAGCGGTGTTCTGCACCGTGCACCGGGACTCGGCCGACGTCCTGTTCGACGAAGCCCATGCGCTGGGTTTGCGGCTGATCGCCGGCAAGGTGCTGATGGACCGCAATGCGCCCGCCGGCCTCCTCGATACGGCGCAATCCGGTTACGACGATTCGAAGGCGCTGCTCGCGCGCTGGCACGGCAAGGGCCGGCTCGCGTATGCGATCACGCCGCGCTTCGCGGTCACCTCCACGCCGGCGCAGCTGGAAGCCGCCGGCGCGCTGAAGCGCGAGTTTCCGGACGCGTACGTGCAGTCGCACGTGTCCGAAAACGTGGCCGAGGTGGCGCTGGTGCGGCGCATGTTTCCGGAAGCATCGTCCTACCTCGACGTATACGCGCGCCACGGCCTGACCGGACCGCGCACGATCTATGGCCATGGCGTGCATCTGGCCGAATCCGACTTCGCATTCCTTCACGAATCGCAGACGGCCATCGCGCATTGCCCGACCTCGAACAATTTCCTCGGCAGCGGACTTTTCCGTCTCGCCGATGCCACCCGCGCCGCGCGCCCGGTGCGCGTGGGCCTCGCGACGGATCTTGGCGGCGGCACCAGCTTTTCGATGCTGCGGACGATGCAGGCGGCGTACGAGGTGGCCTCCCTCGCCGGCGCGCCGCTCGCGCCG
>JANNYI010000418.1:0-2786 GCA_031410015.1 Betaproteobacteria bacterium
CCCGGTGGTGGTCGATATTCCGAAGGACATTACTTCTCCGGCGGCGAAAGCCGAGTTCGAGTATCCGAAGTCGGTCAGCATGCGTTCATACAACCCGGTGGTAAAAGGCCACGGCGGGCAGATCAAGAAAGCCCTGCAACTCCTGATGCGCGCGAAGCGGCCGATGATTTACACCGGCGGCGGCGTGGTGCTCGGCAATGCGGCGGTGGAACTTGCCCAGCTCGTGCGCCTCCTCGGCTTCCCCTGCACCAACACGCTGATGGGCCTGGGCGGCTTCCCCGCCACCGATCCGCAGTTCACCGGCATGCTGGGCATGCACGGCACCTACGAGTCGAACATGGCGATGCAGAACTGCGACGTGCTGATCGCCGTGGGCGCGCGCTTCGACGATCGCGTGATCGGCAATCCGGAGCACTTCTTCCGCGCCGACCGCAAGATCATCCACATCGACATCGATCCGTCGTCGATTTCCAAGCGCGTGAAGGTGGACGTGCCCATCGTCGGCTATGTCGGCGACGTGCTGGACGAGATGATCAAGATCATCGAGTCCTCGCCGCAGCGTCCCGACCCGGTGGCGCTGAAGGCATGGTGGGCCGACATCAAGGAATGGCAGCGCAAGGATTGCCTGAAGTACGACACCAAGAGCGCGCTGATCAAGCCGCAATTCGTGATCCAGAAGCTCTACGAATTGACCAAGGGCGATGCGTTCATCACGTCCGACGTGGGCCAGCACCAGATGTGGGCCGCGCAGTACTACAAGTTCGACAAGCCGCGCCGCTGGATCAACTCGGGTGGCCTGGGCACGATGGGTTTCGGCCTGCCGGCCGCGATGGGCGTGCAGATGGTGAATCCGGACGCGACGGTGGCGTGCATCACCGGCGAAGCATCGATCCAGATGTGCATCCAGGAATTGTCCACCTGCAAGCAGTACCACCTGCCGATCAAGGTCGTGAACCTCAACAACCGCTACATGGGCATGGTGCGGCAGTGGCAGCAGTTCTTCTATGGCAACCGTTACGCCGAGTCGTACATGGACGCGCTGCCCGATTTCGTGAAGCTGGCCGAGGCCTATGGCCACGTCGGCATGAAGATCGAGAAGCCCGCTGACGTCGAAGGTGCGCTGAAGGAAGCGCTGAAGCTGAAGGACCGCCTCGTGTTCATGGATTTCATCACCGACCAGACCGAGAACGTGTTCCCGATGGTCGCGGCGGGCAAGGGCCTGTCGGAGATGATTCTGGCGGAGGAGCTATGAGCGCCGCAGGAACGCTCCAAGGCGCGCGCCCCCCCCAGGGGGGAGGGCGCGCAGCGCCGTCGGGGGGAGACACACTATGAGGCACATCCTCTCGGTGCTCGCGGAGAACGAGTCCGGCGCGCTATCGCGGATTTCGGGGTTGTTCTCCGCCCGCGGCTACAACATCGATTCGCTGACGGTGGCGCCCACCGAGGATCCGACGATGTCGCGCTTCACCATCGTCACCATCGGGTCCGACGACGTCATCGAGCAGATCACCAAGCAGTTGAACAAGCTGGTCGAAGTGGTCAAGGTGGTCGACCTCACCGAGGGCAACCACATCGAGCGCGAGCTGATGCTGGTGAAGGTGCGCGCCTCCGGCAAGGACCGCGAGGAGATGAAGCGCCTCGCCGACATCTTCCGCGGCCGCATCCTCGACGTGACCGACAAGAGCTACACGATCGAACTGACCGGCACCGGCAGCAAGCTCGACGCGTTCCTGCAGTCGATCGAGCCTGGCGTCGTGCTCGAGACCGTGCGTACCGGCGCCTCGGGCATCGGGCGCGGCGAGCGCGTATTGCGGGTCTAGCGCCCATTGCACCACTGCAGCCGCGCGATGGACAATGCGCACCGCGCAGCAACACCACACCAAGCCAATCAAGGGAACCAAGTCATGATGAAGGTCTACTACGAAAAAGATGCCGACCTGTCGCTGATCAAGGGCAAGAAGGTCACGATCGTCGGTTACGGCTCGCAGGGCCATGCGCACGCGCAGAACCTGAATGATTCCGGCGTGAAGGTCACCGTGGCGCTGCGCAAGGGTGGCGCGTCGTGGGACAAGGCCAAGAAGGCCGGTCTCAAGGTTGCCGAGGTCGCCGAGGCCGTGAAGAGCGCCGACGTCGTGATGATGCTGATGCCGGACGAATCGATCGGCGCCGTCTACAAGAACGACGTGGAGCCCAACATCAAGAAGGGCGCGATGCTTGCCTTCGCGCACGGATTCAATATCCACTACGGCCAGGTCGCGCCGCGCGCCGACCTGGACGTCGTGATGATCGCGCCGAAGGCGCCGGGACACACTGTCCGCTCCACGTACGTGGGCGGTGGCGGCGTGCCGATGCTGATCGCCGTGCACCAGGATGCGTCGAAGAAGGCCCGCGACGTCGCGCTGTCGTATGCCGCGGCCATCGGTGGCGCGCGTGCCGGCGTGATCGAGACCAACTTCCGCGAAGAAACCGAGACTGACCTCTTCGGCGAGCAGGCCGTGCTGTGCGGCGGCACCGTCGAGTTGATCAAGGCGGGCTACGAGACGCTGGTCGAGGCGGGCTATGCGCCCGAGATGGCGTACTTCGAGTGCCTGCACGAGCTGAAGCTGATCGTCGACCTGATCTACGAAGGCGGCATCGCCAACATGAACTACTCGATCTCGAACAACGCCGAGTATGGCGAGTACGTGAGCGGCCCGCGGGTGATCACGGACGAGACGCGCAAGGTCATGAAGGACATCCTCAAGGACATCCAGACCGGCGAGTACGCCAAGAGCTTCATCCTCGAG